>CAYLYR010000061.1:0-7201 GCA_964387835.1 uncultured Melioribacter sp. | reverse complement strand
CGATGAACATTTCGGAAGCATTGAACAACTTAAGCTTCTTGTCAAAACAGCTCATAAGCATGGATTAAAGGTTCTCTTGGATTTTGTTTCGCATCATGTTCACAAGCAGAACCCTATTTTCGAAAAGCATAGAGATTGGTTCGGTTCTCTCTATTTACCCGACGGTTCGATGAATATCAGGCAATGGGATTCGCACAGATTAACCACTTGGTTTGAACCTTATCTTCCTTCGTTTGATTTTATTGATTCGGACGTTGCAGTTTCATTTATGACGGACAACGCGCTTTGGTGGATCCGTATTACCGGCGCCGATGGTTTCCGCCATGATGCCGTTAAACATGTGCCGAATAAGTTTTGGAGAAAATTAACTTCGAGGTTAAAAGCATCCGGACTTAATAATCTTTATCAAATCGGAGAGACTTTCGGGAGTTATAATTTGGTAAGCTCCTATGTTAATAACGGTCAGCTTGACGCTCAGTTTAATTTTAATCTTTACAATGTTGCGCAAGCTGTTTTTCTCGATTCTTCGGAAAGCTTTCAATCTTTAAATAACGAATTGAAAAAATCATTTTCCATTTACGGTGTAAATAACTTGATGGGCAACATCATGGATAGCCATGATAAGAACCGCTATATGGCTTACGCTGACGGCGATATTAAATTGGAGCAGTGGGATGCAACGGAACTCGGCTGGAAAAATCCTCCGGTAGTTAATCATCCTTCGAGTTATAAAAAAGCGGAATTATATTATTCCTATCTTTTAACGGTCCCCGGTATTCCCGTTATTTATTATGGAAGTGAGTTCGGAATGACAGGCGCATCCGATCCCGATAATCGACGAATGATGCGGTTTGGGAATCAACTGAACAAGTATGAAAAGGAAATGCTGAAAACAGTTAGAACAATCGTAAAACTTAGGCGGACACACTCGGCATTAAACTTCGGTGATTTTCTCCCCGTATTGATTAAGCATAATGTTTACGCATATCTCCGCTCCGATTTGAATGAGAGAATTTTGGTGGTATTAAACAAAAGCAACACAAAAAAAGAGAGCGTTGAAATCACCCTCCCCGAATTTATTAGAGGAACGTCAATCCGGAATTTAATTAACGGAGAAACAAAAAAGATTAAACGGAATAAGGTTAGCCTGCTGTTAAATCCGATTGAAAGTAAATTTTATATAATTAAATAAAGAAAAAAATGAAACGAAATAAGAGTAAAACAGAGAAGAAAAATATGAACGGAAAAGTTTTTCGTTATCCTTTTCTTGCTCAAGTTATTTATAAGCATGCCTTCTACCCCTTGATTTTATTGTTCGGATTGCAGCTCGGCTACTCGCTTTATCTGCTCGGAGCAAGTTGGGCAAACTTAATTCCCGGTGCAATCAACCTTGTGATTTTAATCGTAATATTTAAATATTACTCGAACATCTCACATAACATTCCTTTCAAAATCGAGGTTGAAGATAACAGACTTAGATGTTCCGAGTTCGGCTATTCCAAAAAAGAAGTCATTCTTACCCTCGATGAAATAAGCGGAGTTGAAGGGGGAATCTTCAGCGGAAAAGCAACGCGTCCGGTTTATATTTTTTCGGAAAAGAACGATGTTATGATAGGAGTTCTTCCTCATCTAAAAGATTACAACAGCTTTATTTCACTCATACTGCAGAACGTTGACAAGGAAATGTTTAATGCGTTGGTGCAGGGAATTAATGACAAAGCAAATGAAATGATGAGCAGAGGAAGAAAAAGAAAGGCTGACAAAAAAGCCAGCCCTAAAAATAAATGATGTTGTTATTTCTTCTTAGGAGGAATGACAGCATCTTTACATGCTTTTGCAACTTTGAATTTCACAACTCTTTTTGCAGGAATAACAATTGATTCGCCGGTGGCGGGGTTGCGGCCTTTTCTTCTTTTGGTCTTTGCAATGTAGAATTTGCCTAAGCCGGGAACTGTAAGTTCTTTAGCTTTTTTTGTCTGTTTGTAGATAAGGTCGTTGTACTCGTTCAAGAAAGTGTTAACATCTTTCTTTGTCATTTCGAGTTTTTTTGCTAGAAACTCAACTATCTGAGCTTTGGTCATTGGTTTAGCAGGTGCCATATTGAACCCCTTGTTTTAGTTAATAAAGAAACGATGTGCAAAAAATAAAAATTTTTTGTTTTAAATCAAACATCTTTTCCTTTATTTTTAATATATAATTTAAGTGGGATTGCTCAAGCTCTTTTACCCATAGGTGTAAATGAAACGATAAGTTTATTTTTTTTAGGTCATTTAAATGATAAAACTCAAGATACCGCTAAGCGGTTATTTACTAAGGAGATCGTTAATTCTCTTTTTCTTCGCCCTTACATCAATATACGCACAGAGCGCCGCGGTGATTACAACTCACAATGATAGTACGGTTATTGCCGATTCTCTCACGGCTTCTTACGATTCCAATAAAGTAAGACTTTCCCCGCCGCAGCTGCAGCCCGTTGAAAACATTGGAGCGGATATCTCTTCGGATTCTACAATGACTGTCATTAATGATGATTTCGACTTTGAACAATTTAAGTCTGTAGGAGAATTCATCTCATATTATTTTCCTGCTTCGGTAAATAGTTTCGGGATATTCGGCCATCCCGAATTTATTAACTTTTATGATTCGGACAATCTGTTATTCCTAACCGACAATATCTCACAATCCGATTTCGGCTCGGTTAATCCTTTTAATTTTTCACTGACTGGAGTTGATAGAATTGAATTATCGCCGCTATCGAGAGCGTTTCTTTTTTCAAAAAATTTAAACAACACGGTTGCCAATATTATAACAAGAGATTCGTTTAACACTATTCCGCTAACTAAAATTCTATATTTACAAGGAAAAAATGATGAAGGTGAGATTAATGTTTACTTCAGTAAAAAATTTACGAAAAGAATTTCCTTCCTCTTTAACATCGCCAATAAATCGGTAAGCTCTTATTACAAGAATTCCGATTATTCGCATTGGAGCGGTTTTGCTAAAATTAAATACCTTCTAAATAAAAAAATAAATTTATTAATAAGTTATTCTCAAATAAAATCAGCGGTTGGATTAAACGGCGGAGTAGATATTGATTCAATTAAAAACGGTTTACATGTTAGCGACTTAAATTCAATTTTGTACAACAACTATTTAGCGCCTGTCGTTTTTCCGAATCGTTACCTTAAAGTAAGCGGACAAAACCTAACGGTTAGTTTTATTTCAAAGTTTTCCCAAAATGAATCATTTACTTCACGATTTTACTATTTCGATAATCTTAAAGAATTCAGAAGTAATGAACAGAGCAATGCTTCCAACCGAAATACACCGAGAATTATAAACAACACGAGAGTAAATAAAGTAGGCGCGGATTTTAAGAACTCTTTTTCCACGGATATTTTTCATACGGACGTTTTCGGAAATTTGGAAAAGCTGAATGTTTCTTCTCCGTTGTATATTAATAATATTAATTCCATTAACGCTTCGTTAGGAGGAATATTTACTTTAACAAATTTTTCTAAAATTTTACATCCTTCAATTTTTGCAAACTCCGTTCTTTATAATGGAAAAACTCTATTGGGCTTCGGGTCTGATATTACACTTGCTCCCAATCGGAATTATTCAATTAGAACCGGAGTTTCTTCTTACGAAAAGCCATTCCCATTATTTGTAGAAGAGATTGGAGGAATTAGTAAAACGAAAGTTTTTACCGCCGAATTAACGGGAAACGTTGCTATTAATAATTCCTCAATAAAACTTTCCGCTTTTTACATAAATAAAAAAAATGCTCCCTTTGCATTTTCAACAGAGCAGCAAAAACAATATCTTAATCCGGAAAAAATTGATTTCGGTTTAACAAACAAATCTACAATAGGCGGAAATCTCTTTGCAGATATTAATTTTTTTAAGTTTCAACTTATTGTTAATGCAACCTACAGATATAGTGTTACGTTCAGCGAACTTCAGGATTTACCATTTTTGTCGGCAAACGCAGGATTATTTTACAAAGATTATATGTTTTCAAATAATCTTTATTTAAAAACCGGAATCAATGTTTACTTTCACGGAAGAGAGAACAATCTATTTTACAATTTTGAAACCGGCTTTCCCGTTCGTTTTTACAAAAGTAGTTTCGATAAAATTCTTACGCTTCCTTCCGATGGGTCCGAAAAAGCGTTTACCGTAGATTTCACCTTACTCGGAAGAATACGGAAGAGAGCAACGCTCTTTTTTATTTTTGAAAATTTAACCAATAAAGAGTATTTTGTTGTTCCTTATTATCCGAAACAATCCCGAGGTATCAGATTCGGAGTAGAATGGAATATTAATAATTAACAATAAAAGGTGTTTTTAATGAAAAGAATAATTTTACTGGCGGCATTATTTTTTGCCGTACAGATAAACGGGCAAGTTGTAACTACTCTTCCTCAATACGCAACACAATATGACTCGATTGTCATTACATTCGATGCAACTCAAGGCGACGGCGGTCTAGCCGGATATACAGGAGACGTTTATGCGCATACCGGAGTTATTACGAATTTAAGTACGAGCGATACGGATTGGCGCTATGTAATCGGAGATTGGGGAAACGACTCCAATCAGCCGAAACTTACAAGAATAGGCACCGTCCTTTACCAACTTGTTATCGGACGCCCGAGAGTTTTCTATAATGTTTCAAATCCGAATGAGGAGACTTTAAAACTTGCTTTTGTTTTCAGAAGCGCCGGTTCAAGCGGACCTACGGGAAGAGACGTTGGAGGAGCGGACATTCTTGTTGATTTATATCCTGCAGGATTAACAATTGTTTTTAACGAACCTCAGATAAACACTTCATACGGTGATCCGCTGCGTTCGCCGATTTTCTTGAATCAAGACGCCGGATTGCCGATAGAAGTTTCCGTAGCTGAAATCGGGGTTTCACTATCGGTGATGAAATTATATGTAAACGGCGTTGAACAAACGGAAACTGGATTGAATATATTGGATTTTGTATATTTTGCATCTTATTACTTAACAGGCTTGAATGAAGTAAAAGTTAAAGCGTGGGATAACCTCGGAGGAGTTGATTCAAGTTCGTTTTACATTTTAACAAATCCTCTTCCCGATAACGTTCCGCCGCCGTCGGGCACAGAGCCGGGAATAAACTATGGAAGTGATCCGACCAAAGTAACTTTTGAGCTTTATGCGCCTCACAAGGATTTCGTTTATTTAATCGGAGATTTTGCCGGAACGGATTGGAAAGTGCAGCCTGAATATATTATGCACCGTTACGAGCCGACTGCCGATTCGACGCTCTTCTGGATTACGCTGGAAAATTTATCTCCGGGTGAAGAGTATTCTTTTCAATATTTGGTTGATGGAAAAATCAGAACAGCCGATCCTTACGCCGAAGAAGTTTTGGACGGCTGGAACGACCAATATATTTCTTCGCAAACATATCCTAATTTAAAACCTTATCCCGAAGGAAAAACATCGGAGTATGTTTCGGAATTTCAAACCGGTACAACTCCTTTTCCGTGGAACGACAACGGTTATCAGCGTCCGGATAAATCGAAACTTGTTATTTACGAATTGCTTATTCGTGATTTCATTGCCGAACATTCATTCCAAGCGCTGAAAGATACGCTTAACTATTTGGCAAATCTCGGCGTTAATGCAATCGAGCTTATGCCGGTTAATGAATTCGACGGCAACATAAGTTGGGGATATAATCCCGCTTTTTATTTTGCAGTGGATAAATATTACGGACCTGCAGAAAAACTAAAAGAATTTGTCGAAGCTTGTCATGAAAAAGATATTGCCGTAATTCTTGATGTGGTTTGGAACCACTCTTTCGGGCAATCTCCTTTTGTAAGATTATACGCCGACGGAAATTACGGTCCGCCGAGCGCGGATAATCCGTGGATGAACCGGCAATCGCCGCATCCGTTCGGCGTCGGCTGGGATTGGAATCACGAAAGTCCGGATACGCGCTACGTTCTCGATAGAGCAAATAAATTCTGGATGCAGGAATTTCACGTTGACGGGTACCGTTATGATTTGTCGAAGGGTTTTACCCAAACATACACCGGCGATGACGTAAACGCTTGGAACCAATACGACGCTTCCCGGGTTTATAATATCGAAAGAATGGCTGATGCGCTTTGGAGTTATGACGCAAATGCTATTATGATACTCGAACACTTTACAGTTAATTCGGAGGAAACCGAACTTTCCAATCACGGACTTTTGCTTTGGGGCAACATGAATTCACCATACGGACAAGCTTCTATGGCATGGCTGAACGACAGCCAGCGTTCTTCCGATTTAAGCTGGGGGTATTACGGAAACAGAGGCTGGAACAATGCGAATCTTGTTACGTATATGGAAAGTCATGATGAAGATAGAATTATGTGGAAAGATTTGGAATACGGAAACGACACGAATCCCAACTATACGATTAAGAATAATAAAGAGCTTTCTTTACAGCGGCAAAAATTAACCGCAGCATTTTTATTCACTTATCCGGGACCTAAAATGCTTTGGCAATTCGGGGAACTCGGTTACGACAAACCTTTTCCCTCCGGAAGAACAGACCCGCAGCCTATTTTGTGGCAATATAATCAAGATGTAAGCCGAGTTAAACTATACAAAGTTTGGCAGGCTTTGATAAAAATGAGAACAACCTACGATGTTTTTAATTCCCCATATACCGGAGTCTCAATGACTGTCGGACAGGGAATCATAGGAAGAAGTATTCACTTGAATAATGCAAATATGAATGTAACAATTGTCGGCAATTTCGGTGTGAATTACGAAGAGGTAAATCCCGATTTTCAGCACACAGGCAAATGGTATGATTTCTTTAGCGGGGATTCCATTCAAGTTACAAACACTCAGGAACGCTTAAATTTGGCGCCGAGTGAATTTCATATTTATACAACACAAAAATTATTTACTCCCGAAGAGGGAATATTAACGAATGTCGAAGATGAGATATCCGCCGCAAATCCGACAAAATTTAAGCTATCTCAAAATTACCCGAATCCGTTCAATCCGTCCACCAAAATTGAATATTCAATACCAATTGTACGGGCGAAAAATTTTTCGCCCCAACGAAACGTACAACTGAAAATATACGATGTTCTCGGGCGTGAAGTAGCAACGCTTGTAAACAAGAGACAAACGCCGGGGAATTATTCGGTTAAATTCAACGCGG
>CAYLYR010000060.1:4993-10637 GCA_964387835.1 uncultured Melioribacter sp. | reverse complement strand
TATGCGCCCTTGTTTTTCACCGCAAATTAAACATCTTAATTCTAAACTGCAAATTTTAGAATCAATTTCATATTCGCTCTTTATTGAAACACATTCTGTCATTTTACCGCTCGTTCAAAAGATTTGTGAATTTCGCCTTCGTTTCGTGCGGGTTTTTATCTTTGCTGTTTTCGATTAATTTATAAGGATTCACCCTCTGCCCGTTTACCATTACTTCCCGAAAATCTTTTATTTTATGCTTTTTGAAAAGCTCTCGGGCTTCTTCGTCGTTTTCACATTTTAGCTGTAAAACTGTTCACTGATTAGTTGGTTCGGTAAAATTTCACTCCATATTTTTCTACCAAATGGGCTATATTTGTTAACACTTTTATTCAATTTAACTATTTGTGTTTTAATTAATTTTACTTCAAACAATTATGAAACTAACCGTTGATGAAAATATTGTTTTAGCCGAGAAAGCTTTTTCTCTTTTCGGAAACGTTGCACTTGTAAACGGAAGAAATATTTCACCGGAAATTCTGCATAACACCGATATTCTTATTGTTCGCTCCGTAACCAAAGTAAACAGGAAATTACTTGAGAAAAGTCCCGTGAAATTTGTCGGCACAGCTACAATCGGAACGGACCATCTCGATTTGGAATATTTAAAGTCAAGAGACATTCATTTTGCCAATGCGCCGGGATGCAATTCCTATTCCGTAGCGGAATATGTTTTCGCCGCCCTTCTTTCATTAGCCGAGAAGAATCATTTTAAACTTAAAGATAAATCTATCGGCGTTGTCGGGGTTGGAAACATAGGAAGCAAAGTTGTTCGCTTTGCCGAATCTCTCGGGATGAAGGTTTTGAAAAACGATCCTCCTCTCGAGCGCGCGGGAGCAGGTTCCGGATATTCCCCTTTGGAAAATATTCTAAGCTGCGATATTGTTACGCTTCATGTGCCTTTGAACAAAGGGGGAAAGGATAACACAATTCATCTTATCGGCGAAAGAGAGCTTTTGCTTCTCAAGAAAAACGCTATTCTGATTAACGCATCACGCGGACCTGTTGTTGATAACAACGCTTTGAAAAAAATATTATCTCAAAAGAAACTGAACGCCGTTTTGGATGTTTGGGAAAACGAACCGACACCCGATAATGAATTGGTGAAAAAAGTCAGCATCGCAACGCCCCATATTGCCGGTTATTCGTTTGACGGAAAATTAAACGGAACGAAGATGGTTTTTGAAGCGCTTAATGATTTTCTCGGGACCGATTTTAATTTTCCCTACGAGGGCAATAAAAAAAAGAGGAGATTGGAATGCTCAATGTTTTCAGACATTGAAGATATTTTGCGCTGCGCTTTCCGGCAAGCTTACAACATTACCGAAGATGATAAAAGATTCAGAAAAATCTTTTCGGATAAAAAAAACATCGGGCTAAGATTCGATGAGTTAAGAAAAAATTATCACAAAAGAGAAGAGTTTTGTAATTTTGCAATTACCATAAAAGAGAAGTCGGAGAGCGTTAATAAAATTCTCCAAACATTTAGATTAACAAAATCGGAAGTTTAATTTTTATGAAAAAGTATATTTTTATCGCGCTTGTTATATTTTCCTCTTTCTCCATTGCGCAAAACAAGCCTATATCGCGCTCAAAATTCAACGAGATAAACGACAGCCTTCTTGCCCGAAAAGAAGCTCTTACCCGTCAAAAAGATTCCCTCAACAACATCATCGGTGAACTGACAAAGGAGTTCACTTATCTGAAAAACAACAGACGAGATATTTGCCGAAAATATTTTCTTAAGAAATACGGGAATAAAATCGGTTCCAGAATTGCTGACGGACGCATTTGGAAAGGAATGAGAATCGGAATGTTAAAAGATAGCTGGGGCAAGCCGGACAGAGTTACTCGCCAGAAAAGAAAATGGGGAGTATTTACTCAACTCTACTACGGTAAAACCACTTTCTTTTTTAGAGACGGAAAACTAACCGACTGGGAAGAAAAGAAGTAAAGCGGATAAATTTTTCTCGGCTTTCTCTTTATTATTTTTCTTTTGGCAACGTAAAGCTTATACGGGTTCCTTTCCCTAACTCACTTTCAACTTTTAATTTGCCGCCATGCTTTTCAACCAATTCTTTCACCAATATTAAACCCAATCCCGTTCCCGGCTCGTTATTTGTGCCCGGAGTTGTATGATGAACGTCTATTTTAAAAATTTTATCCAAATCTTTTTCGGCAATTCCCACTCCCGTATCAGCAACCGTAATCTCATCAAAATCATTATTCCGAGAATGTTGTACTCTTACGCTTCCCTCTTCGGGAGTAAATTTTATTGAGTTGGAAACAAGGTTGCGAATAATACCGAGAAGCATATCCGGATCGGCATAAACAAACGTATTCGGAGAAATTTCGTTTATTAGTTCAATTTTCTTTTTATCTGCAACGGGGTGCATAAGCTCGAATAAACCATTAACGGTTTCATTTAAATTTACTCTCTCGGGATTAAGCTCCAATTTGCCTCTTTGAGCGCGAGACCAGGTAAGCAGCCCTTCAAGAAGTTCATACAAATTTTCCGAGGTACTATGAAGAGATTTAATCGCTTCGCGAACTTCATCCTGCGAAAACGATTCAAAATCTTCGTCCATCATTCTGGTATATCCAAGCAACGCGGTAAAGGGACTTCTTAAATCGTGAGAAATAATTGAGAAAAATTTATCTTTGGTTGCAACTTCTTCCTCTAATTTTGCGTTTAATTCGGCTAATTTCCTTTCGGCTTCTTTCATGTAGGTTACGTCACGAAAAGTCCCCTGTGTGGCAATCGGCTCTCCCTCCTGATAAATAACTTTTGAATTAAAGGAAACTATTATAATATCACCATCCTTACGGCGCATAGATATTTCATAATTTTTTAATAACCCTGATTCAAAAAATGTTGAGCGAAATCTCTCCTTCTCTTCGGGAGAGATAAAAAAAACATCTGTAGGTTTTCCTATTAGCTCATTTGCTTCCCATCCCGTAACATCTTTTATCGAAGGACTAACTAACTCAATTATTCCGTTAATATTTACACGATAATAAACATCAACGAAAGACTCGAAAATTTCTCGATATTTTTTTTCACTTACCGTTAGTTTTTCTAATAAGGCTTCTTTTTCTTTTGTTTCGGCTTTTAACGCAAGGTTGGTTTTTTCCAATTCCTTCAGATATTCGGAAAGTTTAATGTCCGAAGATTTTTTATCCAACACAAGAGCAACCGTTCCCGCATAAGAGTTTAAGAATTTAAAATGTTCATCTCTCGGCAAGAAGGTTTTATTTACAAAAAGAACTATTGCGCCGTAAACTTTTTCAAAAGTAGCGATCGGAAGCAGAAAAAAAGGAAGTTTAATTTTTTCATCCAAAAATTTGCTGTTTTCGGGAACAAACCTCATCTTTTTTTCTTTAATAATCTTAATTAATTCAGAGCTTCCTATATGCTTTTTTACAAGCGTTTTTAATTCGTGCGGCAAATTAATTGAATTTACTACCTTAAGTTTCTCATCCATTAAAGAAAGAAAAAGCGCTTCCGAGGTTAGACCGAGCCACTTAAGATTAATTAAATCTTTCAAAGCAATTGAATAAATATGCTCAACGGTACAATTACTTGTAACGGAATTAAGAAGTATGTTTGTTACTTTTTGCGCTTCTAAAAGATGTTTGTTTTTTTCTTCCGTTTCTATTCTTTTGGTAACATCTTGTTTTACGGCTCCATAGTATTTAATTTTTCCGCTATCATCAAAAACCGGAAATATTCTCGCATCTTCCCAATAAAGCTCGCCGTTTTTCTTTTTGTTATGGAAAACACCTTTCCAAACATTACCGGAAGTGATAGTGTTCCAAAGCTCTTGATAAAATTCCTTGGGGTGTTCTCCCGATTTCAAAATACGAGGGTTTTGTCCAATTGATTCTTCAAACGAGTAACCTGTAAGCTGCACAAATTGTTTATTTACGTAAATAATATTCCCTGCAAGATTAGTAAAGACAATGGAGTCGGCGCTTTGTTCAATTCCCTCATAAAAAACAGCTAATTTTTCTTCTATCTTTTTCCGTTCTAAAATTGAATCTTTTATTCCTGAAATTTGCTGTTCAAGTTCTTTTTGAAGCAGAGATTTAATTTCCAATAGAACTTCGTCTATTCCCTCGCAGCTTTTGGTTTTAATTTCCGAATTAATTTTGCTTATTATTTCTTTTAATTCGGATATGTTTTTATTATTATCGGGCATACTATCTGCTTTTTATAAATTTCACATATTCGGTTAAAACAAAATAACATTAACAATTTTAAAAAACCAAAAAAAATCTCTTACAAAACAACCTCTTTTGTCTTCTTTTTTATATATTTCTCATTAAAAAAATCAGAGTTATGTATAAATTATTATTTTATTCGATTTTAATTTTTATTCTAAATCTCCCTTTCGGCTATTGGCGGGCGAATGTAAAAAAATTATCGCTGCAATGGGCGTTAGCTATTCATCTTCCGATTCCGATTGTAATATTTATCAGAATATATTCCCATGTCGGCTTTTCGATTGAATCATACCTGTTTTTTGTTACGGCGTTTTTCTTGGGACAATTTGCAGGGAAAAAACTATTCCTCTTCTTAATGGAAAATAAGCGATTTAAACTTTCGTCTTGCTTGGTTATGGACTTAGCGCGCAACAAGATGTTTACCGGCGCAAGCGAAATTGAGGATTAATTTTTCGGCTCCCAATCGATCCCGTCGCACGGAACGTAATGCGCCGTAGGATGCTCGTCGTACTTTACGCATAGAACGGCGGTTGCGTCAAAGTGTTTGCAGCGCGAGCAAAGCGTATCTGTAAGCACCCGTTTGTTTTTTTCTTTAAACAATTGTAATTGCACAATTGCGGGATGAATAATTATTACATAAATTGAGATAATCGCTGCAGACCACCAAAATTTGTAATCAATGTAATCGAAAGAAAACCACAACGCCAAAATCAAAAGCGCCGTTCTTATTATTCCCCAATAAATTATCTCGCCCATTCTTACATCCTTATTGCGTTATGAACGGCAATACTGTTTGAAATTCTGTTTATCAAAAATCCGTTTACAACAACGTAATCTATTTCGCCCTTCTTATTGATAAGATAAAAATTGGCAAAATTTCCGGGGAATAAATCGTGCTTAAAATCGCAGCCTTCTCTGATAAGATTAAGCGGAAAATCTCCGAAATTACTCTCACGCGCCGAAAGTTCGAGTACTTCTATCGTTGTAATTCCTTTTTTCACCAATTCAAAAAGATATTCCTCTCTCGACTTCACAATTTTCTTTTCAGTTTCTTTTTCTCCCGGGAAAATGGAGTAGCCGTTCATATCATATTCATCAAATCCCGAAAAAACGGAAAGATCTCCGATCGCCTCAATTTTTCCTTCATACAGTTCCATTCCGCGTACTGCATCGTAAACCGGAAAACGCTTAATTCCGACATCGACTTTATATTTTTCCTTGAGTAAAACATTCCGTAAAATTAAGTCGAGCATCAGTTCCTTGTTTTTCGGGATTTTCTCATATATCTTGATAGCGTTCAAGGGAAATTTTCCCGATGAAATAATCGAAAGCGTAGTAACAAACGCCGTGAAATAAACTTTGCGGATAAATTCTTTGT
>CAYLYR010000060.1:0-4983 GCA_964387835.1 uncultured Melioribacter sp. | reverse complement strand
TCCTCCTTCCACCTTCCGGCTTCGATAAAGATTACGGCGGAATCTCTTGCGGCAAAATTATCGCCGAAAGCGCGCGGTTCAAACTCATCGGAATACCTCGCAATATGACCCGGAATCACTTCGCTTAATTTCTCCGACACTTTGCCGATTACGCTCATTGCTTTTTTCCTTGCGGTTGTTTTGGTTTGATAAATATCCGGCGTTGTAGCAAGGAACGAAATCGACGTCGGTTTTCCTGAATTTCCCACGGAATACCAACCGTCCTGATCATGCAGATTAAGCGCAAAATCGGGGCGTATTTCTCTGAAAACTCTGTCGAGTATTTCGGATTCCGGCGAGACCAAATCAACGGCATCGCGGTTAATATCAATAGCAAGAGCGTTGTACCTACTATGAACATCTGCCCCGTCGGGATTTAGCATCGGTATAAAAGTGAGAGTGATTTTGCTGAGCAAATCGTCAGTATCTTTCTCTTCATCGGCAATGTAGTTAAGAAAATCAAAAAATGTGCGTGTAGCCGTCGATTCGTTTCCGTGCATTTGCGACCAAGCCAATATTTTAACCGGTCCGCTTCCAATTGTAACCGAATAAATAACTTTTCCTTTTACCGATTTTCCAGCGGCTTTAATCTTAACGTTTTTATTCTTTCTATGTTTGGAAAGAAGAGGAAGAATATCTTTATATTTTACCACCGGCGAGTAAAGCAAAACTTCGCGAATCGAATCGAACCTATCCAATAGTTCATGAATCGGAAAATTCATTTTTCATAATCCCTAAAATTTTCGATATAATATAGCAACATTTTATTATTCGGTTGCTATAGAAAAAGAGTAATTTTAATATTTGCGATTTTTCTTTATTTTAATTCATTCGATTATCAATAATAATCAACAATAGGAGGAAGCTAAGATGTCCGAAGATCTCAAAAATTTTATAAATCAAATTCCCAAAGCGGAACTCCATTTACACATTGAAGGTTCTTTTGAGCCGGAGTTGATGTTTAACATTGCCTCACGCAACGGAGTTAAAATAAAATATGCAACTGTTGAAGAACTTAAAAAAGCATACGATTTCAACAACCTTCAGGAATTTCTTGATATTTATTATGCCGGAGCCGGGGCGCTTTTAACAAAGAAAGATTTTTACGATTTAACTTGGGCGTATCTCGAAAAAGCACATGAACAAAATGTTGTACACACGGAAATTATGTTCGACCCGCAAACTCACACCGACAGAGGAATTCCTTTTTCCTATGTCATAGAAGGAATTCACGAAGCCTTGGAAGATGCGGAAAAGAAGTTTGGAATGACTTACAATTTAATACTAAGTTTCCTGCGTCATCTCTCGGAAGAAGCGGCATTCAAAACTTTGGAGGAGGCGCTTCCCTACAAATCGTGGATTAAGTGTGTCGGATTGGATTCATCCGAAGTCGGCAACCCGCCGTCAAAATTCAAAAACGTTTACGCCAAAGCCCGCGAAGAAGGATTTTTACTCACCGCTCACGCAGGCGAGGAAGGTCCGGCGGAATATGTTTGGGAAGCTCTCGATATTCTCGGCGTCGATAGAATTGATCACGGGAATCGCTCTCTTGACGACAACAAATTAGTTGAACGTCTTGCTGCTGAAAAAAAGACTTTAACCGTTTGCCCTTTATCAAATTTCAAACTTAAAGTTGTAACCGATTTACATAAACATCCGCTAAAAACAATGCTTGATAAAGGCTTGCGCGCCACGGTTAACTCGGACGATCCGGCATATTTCGGCGGCTACATTAACGATAATTTTATTGCAGTTGCCGATGCGCTTAATCTTGATAAAAATGATATTACGGAGCTTGTGCGGAATTCGTTTGAAGCAAGTTTTATCAACGATGAATTAAAGCAAAAATATCTGGCTGACGTTAAGGCTTTTGTTGAAAACAATTAACTGTTTTTCTTTTCTCCTTTTGGCTTAGTTAATCACGGTAGTCGGCTCTTTTCCGCTAACCAATCGATTTATCTATTGGGCAAAAGTAGAGAAGAAAAAGCCAAACCTCGGAGGTTTGTCAAACCTCCGAGGTTCAAAAGCGAGAAATCTTTAACTGCAGAAGAAGAAAGATTTCTCCCTTCTCTTCGTTTAGGTTTATTAGTCGGGATTTAACCCCAAGGCTCTCATCTCCGATTTCAGCTTCAGCATTCCGTATGCCGCAGTTTTGCACATCGTCGCTCCGCACTCCCATTTAATATCTTTTGTTTTCGGATCGATTCCAACCTTCAAAAATTCTTCGGGATTGTTAAGAGCTTTGTAGTCCTCATGCTTCAACATTTTTTTCATATCGATAAAACCGTCAAGTCCGTCGGAATATTTAACGTAAATACGAAAATCTTC
Source organism: uncultured Melioribacter sp. (assembly GCA_964387835.1). Lineage (GTDB taxonomy): Bacteria > Bacteroidota > Ignavibacteria > Ignavibacteriales > Melioribacteraceae > WGAL01. The sequence goes on along the minus strand of CAYLYR010000060.1, from coordinate 2,616 downwards.
CGACGGCTTAACTTCAATTATCTTTGCCATAATATATTAATCGGACAATATTTTTCTTCCGATTATAATTCTCTGCACCTCCGAAGTTCCTTCGTAAATCTCTGTTATTTTTGCATCGCGGTACATTCTTTCAACTTCGTATTCTCTTACATAACCGTATCCGCCATGAATTTGAACCGCTTCGCGCGCAACCTTAACAGCTGTTTCCGAGGCAAATAATTTAGCCATCGACGCTTCCTTAATGTAATCTTTACCGGCATCTTTTAACGCACAAGCTTGTAGAGTAAGCAATTTGGCGGCTTCAATTTCAACAGCCATATCGGCTAACTTAAACATAATCGCCTGGTGATTTGCAATTTCCGTACCGAAGGCTTTTCTCTCTTTAGCATATTTCAATGCTCTTTCATAAGCGCCCATCGCAATTCCAACTGCCTGAGATGCTATTCCGTAACGTCCGCCGTTTAATGTGTTCATTGCAAAATTAAATCCTTTTCCAACTTCCCAAATTACATTTTCTTCCGGCACGCGGCAATCTGCAAACGAAAGCGAGCATGTATCGGAACTTCTGATTCCGAGTTTATCTTCCTTTACGCCTTGTGTAAATCCGGGTGTTCCTTTCTCAACAAGAAACGCCGTAATTCCATGATGACGTTTGGCTTTATCCGTTTGAGCAAACACAATGTAATAATCGGCATTTTTGCCATTCGTAATCCAGTTTTTCATTCCGTTTAAAACCCAGTAATCACCATCTTTTGTTGCCGTAGTGTGCTGCTGTGTAGCGTCGCTTCCCGCCTCAGGTTCGGAAAGAGCAAATGCGCCGAGTTTTTCGCCCCGAGCAAGCGGCTTCAAATATTTCTCTTTAATAAACTCATTCCCCCATTTTTCCAATCCGAAAGTAACAAGAGAGTTATTAACCGACATAATTACACCGACGGCGGCGTCAACCTTCGAAATCTCCATCATCGCCAATGCGTAACTAACGGTATCCATTCCCGCGCCGTCATACTTCGGGTCAACCATCATTCCCATAAATCCCAAATCTGCAAGTTTATTAATAATTTCTCTCGGGAATTCGGCATTCTTGTCTCTTTCAATTGTTGTCGGGGCAATCTCTTTTCGTGCAAAGTCCCTCGCTGTTTCTTGAATCATCCTCTGTTCTTCGGTAAGTAAAAAATCCATTTCAATCTCCTAAATTGATTCGTTAAGAAAATATAAAAAAAACTTCATCAAACTACTCATTGCGTTTTGAAATATCAATAGAGCTTAAAAATAAAAGCTACCTTATTTTATTCAAATACTTAGCGTACTTATGATCCTCTTCCAAAATATGTTTAATTAGCCAAGCTTTTAACAACTGCAAAAGTTCATCCCCTACGGCGCTTTTTCTCTCTTTCATATCTTTTAAGATATTTATTAATTGTGCAACAAGCGCTTTATGTTGAGATTTATGCAGTAGTAAGAGCGGATAATTGTGCTGCTGCATATGCATCTCTTCCGAGCTAAAGTGAGTTTGGGTATATTCCACAAGCTCTTTTACAATAGGTCCCATTATTTTTTCTTCATGATTATTTGTTTTTGCTTCAACATAACGGTTTACTATATCAACTAATTTTTTGTGTTGATTGTCAATTTCCTCAACTCCAAGCTCATATTCCTTTTTCCATTCGATTTTATTCATTTTATCCTCTTCTAACTTACTATTTTAACTTTTTCCAAAAGCTCTTTTAATAATTCAGTTGCTTTTCCCTGAAGAAAAATATCCGTAATTGTTTCAGTGTATTTCGATTTTTCGGTATTCACTTCAATAATAATCGAGCCGTTTTCTTTAGCGTCACGCGGAATCAACGATGCGGGCATTACTTCTCCCGTTGTTCCCACCACAATAAAAACATCGGCAAATTCAGCTTCTCTAAAGGAACTTGCATGTGCATCCGGCGGTATTTGCTCGCCGAAAAAAATAAAATCGGGTTTTAATAATCCGCCGCATTCGGAACATCTCGGAGGAAGTTCGTCAAGCGAAATTTTTTCAGGTAAATATTTTTTGCCGCAGCCGAGACAAGTAAGATATTCCGATGTCCCGTGAAATTCATAAACGGTTTTACTTCCAGCCTTTTGGTGCAGAGCGTCAATGTTCTGCGTAATCACAGCTTTTAGGAATCCTTCTTTCTCAAGATTTGCCAATGCAAAATGAGCGGCGTTAGGTTTAGCCTTGCCGAAAAAATCGTAAAAAATCTCTTTTATCACACGCCATGATTTTTCAGGGTGTAATTGAAAATATGAAATATCGAGAACTATCGGGTCATATTTACTCCACAAACCTTCCTGTCCTCTAAAGGGGGGAATTCCGCTTTCAACCGAAATTCCCGCGCCTGTAAAAGCGGTAACGTGCTTTGCGTTTCTAATTATTTTTGCGGCGGAATCAATTTTTGAAAATGCTGAAAAATGCACGGTCGTTCTCCGGTATTAAATAAAATCGGAGAATGAAATGAAGTCGGGATCATACAAACGCTTAAATGTTCTCCCCGCATAATTATCTGTCATGCCGGCGATGTAATCACAAATAACTCTTGCTCTTTCTTCCGCCGTTGGTTTTGCACGGAGAAGATAATCGGTAAA
>CAYLYR010000059.1:0-10764 GCA_964387835.1 uncultured Melioribacter sp. | reverse complement strand
GGTTTCAAGCAGACAAATACTAATCCTTGGTCAACAACAAGTACTACTATTCTTGGCGCTGACTTTGACTTATTATACAGATTTGTTCCGTGTGAAAAGGCATCCCCTTATTTCTTAATTGGACTCGGCGGTATTTATGCGGATAATAGTGCAAGCAACGGAAAAGCAAGCGAAGCTTTTATAGATTATGAGTTTAATTTCGGAATGGGGGTCTCAGTAAAATTAAATAAAAAATGGGACGTAAATGCGGAGTTCGTTTACCACACAATAGCAGCAAGTAACTTAGACGGCAACTGGGGAACTTCTGGAAACGGAGTACTTGGCGGGAATATGGATACTTACATGGCTTTTAATTTCGGAGCGGTTTATTACTTTAAGAAAGGCGCCGATTCCAAACTTTGCGACCTTTACAACGGTTTGCCTAAAAACGATCCGGTTGATTACGAAAGAATCGACAACATAGTTAAAAAGAATGTTGCAAGAGTCGGCATTAACAAAGACCAAGTAAAATCAGCTGTTCTTGATGCTATCAATGAGCATCACGCAAAAGCTAATAGTAAAGTTATCCTTTCCGGTGTTAATTTTGAATTTAACAGCGCAAAGTTAACTGCAGAATCATATCCGATTTTGTTCTATGCAGCTCGCACATTATTATCTAACCCTGACGTTAAAGTTGATGTTATAGGCTATACAGACAATATCGGTTCGGCAAGATATAACAAACAGCTTTCACTAAAAAGAGCTAATGCTGTCAAGCATTATTTAGTTGCTCGCGGCGTTGACGCTTCGAGAATTAACGCAATCGGTATGGGAGAAGCTAATCCGGTAGCAAGCAACAAAACCGCCGAAGGCAGAGCGCTAAATCGAAGAATTGAATTTAAGGTTACAAAATAAACTTTTCAAAAGGGAGCTTTTAGCTCCCTTTTTTTTTGCTTTTAATTTTATCCGGGAGATAAAAAAAGTTTGAAGCCTACATTACCATTTAACAACTCCAACTTATTTTCCATCCAAAAGGAAGATTTCCATGAAAATTAAAGCTGCAATAATTGATTCAAAAGGATTAATGCGTACAATAACACGATTATCCCACGAAATATTAGAAAAAAACCGAGGAGCTAAAAATCTTGTTTTAATCGGAATAAGAACACGCGGGGAATTTCTGGCGAAGCGAATAAAAGAGAAAATACTCGAGATTGAGAATATCGATTTACCTCTCGGCATTCTTGATGCAACGCTATATCGAGATGATTTTAGAACGCGAATGAAACAGCCGAAAATTTCCGTTACCGAAATTAACTTCGACATTTCGGGAAAAGACATTATTCTCATTGACGACGTTCTATACACAGGAAGAACCGTAAGAGCCGCACTTGATGCATTAATGGACTTAGGACGTCCCGGCTCTATTCAGCTATGCGTATTAGTTGACCGCGGACATCGCGAAATGCCGATTAAGCCGGATTTCGTCGGGAAAAATATTCCTACTTCGATTAACGAAGAAGTAAAAGTTAAAATGACAGAAATCGACGAAGAAGATTCTGTTTATTTAGTTGACAATTCATAGAAACTTTTCCAATTGCCGGAAAATAGTTTCTTTTTAATTAAAGGAGTTTGAAAATGTCTTTATCGACTAAACACTTGCTCGGATTACAATATCTTCCGGCCGAAGATATTGAACTGATTTTAGATACTGCGAGAACTTTCCGTGAAATCTTAGACCGCCCTATAAAAAAAGTCCCTACCTTAACCGGTACAACCGTCGTAAACCTTTTTTTTGAAAATTCCACCCGTACGCGGATTTCCTTTGAACTGGCACAAAAAAGACTTTCAGCCGATACGGTTAATTTTTCAACAGCATCAAGCAGCACCAAAAAAGGTGAAACTTTTAAAGATACCGTTAGAAATATTGAGGCGATGAAAATTGACATTATCGTGGTGCGCCATCAATCCGCCGGAACACCGAAATTTCTTACACGAATTTCCAATGCTTCTATCATCAATGCCGGTGACGGCTACCACGAACACCCGACCCAGGCGTTACTCGATTTCTATTCAATCAAAGAAAAACTCGGCGATATAACAAACAAAAAAATCTGTATCGTTGGGGATATTGCACACAGCCGAGTAGCTCTTTCAAATATTTACGGATTATTATCACTCGGAGCTAAAGTTTCCGTATGCGGACCTCCAACCATGATACCCCGTTTCATTGAAAAGCTCGGAGTAAAAGTTTATAATAATATAAACTCCGCTATTAAGGAAAACGATGTTTTAAATGTTCTAAGAATTCAGATGGAGAGAAACGCCGGAGAGGCAATTCCTTCGATGAGAGAATACCATAAATATTTTGGAATTACCAAAGAACGTTTGGACAATTATAATCGGGATATATTGATTCTGCATCCCGGACCAATTAACCGCGGAGTTGAATTAACCTCCGAAGTTGCAGATGGAGAATACCAAATTATTTTGGATCAAGTAACAAACGGAGTAGCAGTGAGAATGGCGATTTTATATCTTTTAGGAACATTACCGAGATAAGGAGAAAAAATGGACTTACTATTAAAAAACATACATGTAATAAATCCGCAACAAGATTTAGACTTAGTAACCGATATTTTAATTAGAAACGGAAAAATTGAAAAAATCGGGACTGTTGAAAAAACGAAAAAAATAGAAACGCTGGAATTCCCAAACGCATATTGCGCCCCGGGCTTTTTTGATATGCACGTTCATTTTCGCGAACCGGGATATGAACAAGCCGAAACTTTACAATCGGGGGCAAATGCAGCAGCCGAAGGAGGATTTACCGGAGTTGCCGTAATGCCCAATACTAATCCGACTATAGATAACGGCGACTTGGTTAAATCAATTACCGCTAAAACAAAATCACACTTGGTTGATGTTTTGCCAATCGGGGCGGTTACGATAAATAGAGAAGGAAAACAGCTTGCTCCGATGGCTGAAATGGCGGAGGAAGGAGCTGTAGCATTTTCCGATGACGGAGTTGCAGTTAAAACCGCACGAATATTGCGATATGCAATGGAATATTCCGGCATGCTGAACCGGATAATTATTGAGCATTGTGAAGATGAATCTCTTGCCGGCGGCTCTGCTAACGAAGGGGAAATTTCGACCGAACTCGGACTTCCGCCCGTTCCTTCGATTGCAGAAACTTTAACCGTTGCGAGAGATATTCTTATCGCAGAATATACGAATTCTCCTATTCACATCGCTCACATAAGCTGTAAAGAGTCCGTTGACTTAGTGCGGCAGGCTAAGGAAAAAGGGATTTTAATTACGGCGGAAGCAACTCCGCACCATTTTACTTTAACAGAAAACTCATTAAAGTCTTACGAGACAAATTATAAAATGAACCCGCCTCTTCGCACGGAAGAAGATAAATTAGCTATAGTACAAGGCTTAAAAGAAGGCACAATCGATGTCATCGCCAGCGACCATGCACCTCATGCAATTGAAGATAAAGAGGTTGAGTTTACATTCGCCCCGAATGGAATAATCGGACTTGAGACAGAGCTTGGTTTAACTTTAACGGAACTTTATCACAAGGGAATATTGTCAATTAACGAAATCATTTATAAACTATCAATTAATCCGAGAAAAATTCTCAACATCCCGATTCCCAAAATTGCCGTTGGAGAAATAGCTAATCTGACGATTTTTGATCCTGACAAACCTTGGACTGTAGATAAGAACAAGTTTAAATCAAAATCTCGAAATACACCGTTTAATAAAAAACTTTTAACCGGAAAAGCTTTGGCGGTGATAAACAATAATCAAATTTATTATGCGGAAAATTAATCTTTTGTACACTTTTTGTTCGTTGTGTATTATGATATAAACAATTAGGAGTTTTTCCCTTATATAAAAGGGCAAAAACAAAATCCATTTTAGGCACGACGATTGCTTCCCACAAAATAAAACAATTGGAGTACAAAATGAATTACATAAAAATACTCTTGCTTTCAGCTCTCCTTTGGGGTTGCGGAAAATCCGTTCAACCGGTTTACGATACAATTCCTCCCGCTCCTCCGACGAACGTAAAAGTTACGGCTTATGACGGAGAAGTCGATATTACTTGGAATCGTTCAATGGAACAAGACTTTTCACACTACAACATTTATGTAAACAGCTCTTATCAAGGTAACTACTTAAAGATTGCCTCCACTACGAATAATTTTTACGCCGACCTTGATGTTGATAACGGCACAACCTATTACTACGCGGTAACCGCTGTCGATTTAAATAGAAACGAAAGTGAACTAAGTTACGATTTGGCTTATGCAATTCCTCGTCCCGAAGGATTCAACGAAATCATTTATGATTACCGTAATTATCCCGATGTTTCGGGCTACGGTTTTGCACAAGAATCCCGCCTTCCGTTTGATTCGCAGAATACCGATTTCTTTTTCGAAAATTTTGAAGGAACATACTACCTGGACGTTTGGGCGGACACTGATATTCAAGACGTCGGACCAACAACAAGCATCTACGATATTACAATTGCTCCAACTACCGGCTGGGTACCGATGGCAGAAGGCGAAAATATAAAATATGTTCAAGCACTTGTTGGTCATACTTACATAATTTGGACGGTTGATAATCACTTTGCAAAAATCAGAGTTACAAATATTACTCCGCAAAGAGTACAGTTCGATTGGGCTTATCAACTTGTTGCCGGTGAAACTCACTTAAAAAAATTAACAAGAAGTAATACTCGGAGGCATTTAATCTTTGAAAGAAATTAGTATTTTTGTAATGGTTAATTAGAGAAGTAAAATAACATTGAAAAAAGTGACAATAATATTTTTTACGATTTTAACATTGGGAAGGTTGAGTTTTGCTCAACCTTCGCCGTCTCAAGTAGTAAAAGAAATTGAGTTTGCTTTCAACCACAATGTTAAACTACTCTCGGATGATTTTTATTTTAAAACATATCTGAGTATTTCCAATTATCAGGACGGATATTTCAGCCCGTCTCAATCTTCCGAAATTATTGCTTCATACTTATCTTCCCTGCCGAATTTCCATTTTGAGATTGCAAATTTTTCTTCGCAAAACAATCTGGCATACTTATCAGCAAGAATTACATTCCGAAAAAACTCTTCCGAAAGCGGCAAACGTGTTTTCATCACTCTAAAGTATATCGATAGTTATTGGCAAATCACACAAGTTACATTTAACTGATGCGTTGGCTTCATGACAAAATAGTCCTTGCTTCCTCGGCGCTAATAATTCTAAGCATTCTGCTTCCATTACTTTCATCGGGAAAAACGAGCGACAAAATTGACAAGAGCCATATTCGTAAAATTGAAGGGGAAATTCGCAGTGATTTCAATTACAAGGTCGAGGAGTTGCGACAAGAACTAATTAAAGTAAAAAACGAACTTCACACGCTGTCGGGAAAATCCCAAAATGTTTTTTTTACGGTTTTAAATTCTCACAATAATGATGATTTTTGGATTTCAATCCGCGGAGCATCAAACAAAATAGCGGCTTGGAATAAAAGCTACAGACCGATTCATGCACACGAAAAAAATTTCACAAGCATTTTCTTCGGGGAACCGTTTATTGAGGATAACGAACTCTATACACTTCTCTCGATGAAATCCGTTTTTACTCGGAACGACAAAAATTACACACTCGAAGTTTCCAAAGTTTTGGAGAAAAAGTTTTCACTTCATAATAAATATGCACGAGACATCAGCTTTACTAAAGATCTTGAGGAAGAACTGACCGTCGGAATTTTTATTGCATATAAAAAAGGAGAGCAAGTTCCTCCTTACCTTGCGGCTTTTAAATTGGAAAATATTAAAGGGGAAAATTTCGTCCCTACTTTTTACATTCTTAAAATTTCCAATTCCCTTTCTTCTAGTTTCTTATTCGGAATGTTTTTTTTCTTGTTGGGCGGAATCCTTCTGACTATTCGATTTTACCGGATTACGAAAAATCTCCCCTATGAAAATTCCCTTTATGTTTATGCGGGAACTCTTCTTTTACTTTTCAGATTATTGATATACTATATCTTTTTCGATTTTTCATCAATCAAAGGCGCGCTTACAAATCCGGCAAATTTTTCATCCTCATTTGCTTGGGGATTATGTGCAACACCTATTTCACTTTTAATGACAACTCTTGTTGCTTTGGTTTTCTCAATTTTTCTTTTGCAATATCTTTTCTCCAAAGATTTTCGGCAAATGCTTGCGAGTCTATCCGGAAAGCGGCGATTGTTATTCGGAATTTTCGCCATAATTGTTTTTCTTCTTGTTATTAGAAGTTTCGGTGCTTCTATGAGAAGCATGCTTTTCGATTCCAACATAAAACTTTTTAATCCTCAGCTCTCTCTCTTTAACGGAATTACCCTCTTTCATCTTTTTACAATTTTACTGATTTCCTTAACCTTTCTCCTACTTCTTTTCGCAATACAGCTGTTGATTTACCGCATTGCGGAATTGTCCTTTCCTTTACGAAAAAGACTTAACTCCGTTATTTTTACATTTTTAATTTTTGTAATTGTTTTATTATTTCATTTTCTCGAACACTCTCCGCAATCTTCAATTTCTGTTAAACTCATTCTTATCTTTTTTCTCGGGCATATTATCTATTGGGGTTATTTTTCAAAACTAAACTTAATCCGCAGCTCCTTTATTCTTTTAATTGCAGCTTCATTTTTCTCAACGATTATTCTACAGCGGCAAAACAAAGATTTGGAAAACGCTCTCTTGAAATTAATTTCGGATAAACTCGCGAGCCCGAACACATTTTATTTTGAGGAACTGGCGCGAACCGCCGCTAATGAAATTTCCGAGAAGCTGCACTACGTTGATTCTCCGATAAACCGGCGGAAAGCCTTTAACCTCTGGAGCAATTCATTTCTTCCACGCGAAACATATTCATCTTTTATTTCAATTAAAAATGATAAAGACCAAGCGGGATCGTTTTATTATAATTGGAATAATAATCCCGAATCCGAAAAAATTGGGAACCGGAAAAATCGAGCCTTAGTGTCAATTCCCGTAAAAATAAGCGATAAGCAGTATCTGATTAAAACCGGAATATCTTGGAGCAATGAAAATATATTTTCACCCGAAGAACCCGAATTTTTTATTACAAGAAAACTTGCAATAAACTCTTATCTTCCGGCAAAAAATTTCTTGCTCTTTATTTTCAGAAACGGCAAAGTTGTTTATAATTCACATAACATTTCCATTTCAAAAAACCTCGCGGCGCAAATGCTGAATCTTGCACACAAAGAAAATCATAAAACTTTTGACATTAAGATTAACGACCGGAAATATATTTGCTACCCGATTTTCAAAAATGAACAAGGGAATAAAATAACCGCGATTTACACGAAAGAAGCTTTAACTCCGCTAACGTCTGTCTTTGAAAACCTCAAAATATTTTTTACACAATTTGTTTTTTCGATTCTATTGCTCTTGCTTCTTTTTATTCTTACCAAACGAAATCTTAAGTTTAGATTTACTTTTAGCTCGGCTCTTTTCATTTTGCTTCTTCTGACTTCAATTGTCCCGATGATTCTCCTTGCCGGATATTTCAGGGACTTATCCGACTCCAAAAATCTTAACTCAACAAGCTACAAGTTGAGAAAAAGAGCAATACAAATCGAGAAATATTTAGAAAATCATTCAACTGAAAAACATATTAAAGATGTGATTTCAAATGCAAAAAAAGATTTAAAGATTGAATTTTCAATATATTCAAAAGGTAGGCTGCTGGGTTCTTCTCACAAGAGATTTTTTGAATGCGGAATAATTTCTCCTCTATTAAATCCGGAAATCGTTAATTTTATTTCGCAAAGCGGTTTATCGGAAAAATTAATCAAAGAAAATATTGAACGCTACACTTTTAACTCATTCTACAAAACCGCAAATATCGGCGGGCGGCAGATTGTTATTGCAGTTAACGATGCATTCAATCCTATACTTCTGCCGATGTCCGAAAGAGAACTTGATGTTGTTTTAATCACCATATATTCTTTTGCCTTTATCGTGATAATTCTTCTCGGTTTGTTCCTTATAAGCCGAATAACCAAACCGTTGAAACTACTTGTGGAAGGAACACAAAAAATTTCTCACGGGGACCTCGATTATAATTTGGAGATTAAAACATTCGGCGAGTTGGATGATTTAATTAACGGATTTAATATGATGTCCGGGAAGTTAAAAGTCAGCCAAGAAAAATTAATAGCGGCGGAACGCGAAGCGGCTTGGCGCGAAATGGCAAAACAAGTTGCGCACGAAATTAAAAATCCCTTAACACCGATGAAACTTTCCGTGCAGCAATTAATTGCAGCGTACAGAGATAATTCCCCGAAATTTCCCGAATATTTTGAGAAGGTTACATCTTCTCTTCTTAGTCAAACTAAGCTGCTGAGTAACATCGCATCGGAGTTTTCCGCATTCGGGAAAATGCCTAAAATCAATTTGCAAAGAATAAATCCCCTTGAAATATTAACCGAACTCAAACCGGTTTTTACCGATTCCGATTTCTCTATCTCCGTTATTTCCCCGAGCAAACCCATTTTCATCAATTCGGATAAAGAATATCTCGGGCGTGTTTTAGTTAACTTTATTAGGAACGCTAAAGAAAGCGGCGCTAAAAATATAGAGTTTCTCTTTTCCGAATCAGAGGAGAATATTATTTTAGAAATAAAAAATAACGGCGCGAAAATTCCCGATGAGATAAAAGAAAAAATCTTTGAAAGAAGTTTCACAACGAAGCCCGACGGAATGGGAATAGGCTTATATTTAAGCAAACGTTTTCTCGAACAAAGCGGCGGAAGTGTTACGCTGCTTCGTTCCGATAACAACGAAACGATTTTTAAACTTACTTTTGTAAAAGGATGAACAAGAAAAAAAGACTGACTTCTTACCAGCAAAAAGCTCTTGCTTACGACAAGCACATTGTTCTTACGGCAAATGCCGGCTCCGGGAAAACATTTGTTTTTGCCAAGCGCTTTGTAAATATTGCTTTGCGGGAAAATCCCGCACTTGATAAACTTGTTGCAATAACATTTACCGAAAAAGCCGCCGGGGAACTTTACACGAGCATCGTTAAAGAAGTTGAGGAAAAAAGAGAAGAATTAAAATCGGATAAAGAAGCAATTCAAAAATTAAATAAAATTCGTAAACGATTAATCTCGGCAAAAATTTCTACTATTCATTCATTCTGTATCGATTTGCTTCACGACTTTTCACCCGAAGCGGGAATTGATGCCAACTTTACTCCGCTTGACCCTGCCCTTGCCGAATCGTATCGGGAGAAAAGTTTCGACGAAGTTTATTCCGAAATGGCAAAAGCCGGCTCTCCGCTGCTTAAATATCTGATGCGTTTCTTCGGCTCGAAAAAACAAATGTGGGAAGCGTTTTCCAAAGCAACGGGTAAAAGAGAAATTATCAATAAAATTAGAGCCGAATTTTTTATTAACGAAAACTATTCCGCTCAAAGAGTCAAAGTGAAATTCGAGTCTCTATTTGAAAAAATAGTTCCTCCGATTCTTTCACAATTTTTACAAAATCTCTCCGATGCAGCAAACAGCTTAAAGGAGGAAAAGCCGAATAACAAATTCTCCGAAGAAATAGGCGCTCTGCTTGATAGAGCAAAAAGTCTTGATGATGATTTTGAAAAGCTGCAATTTGTAAACGGAGATGAATTTAGGGCGAAAATTTTTACAAAGAAATTTTATTTAAGAGCAACAACATATTCTAAAGATTTTAACAACGAAATAATCGCTCAAATTAATTCCGATGCAAAATTTTTGCTTAAATTTCATTATCGGGGGAAGTACGATTTCATAGACGAGCTTGCGGAATTCGGTGAAAAGTTTTTAAGTTTCTTTTTGCTCTTCGAGGAAAGATACTCTGAAAAAAAACATCAGAACAGTTATCTCGATTTCGATGATATTCTTCTCAAAGCGGAAAGCCTGGTAAAAAACAAATCGGTTCAAGAAAAACTAAGAGCAAAATATCGATACATAATGATTGATGAATATCAAGATACGAACGAGCTTCAGTTCGATATTTTTATTCCGCTCCTCGATGAACTCCGTACCGGAAATCTTTTTGTGGTTGGCGATGAAAAACAAAGCATCTATCGTTTCAACAGCGCCGAGCTGGAAGTTTTCCGCCAAACAAGAAATGAAGTGCTTGCGCATGAAGGAGATAAATTGGAACTTCCGCACAGTTTTCGTCTTGCTCCTAACATTGCCCTTTTTACGAATAGAGTATTTAGAAATCTTTTTGCAAATCCCGACCCGATTTACAATGAAGTGGAGTTCAGCGAATTAGCTTCGGTTAGAAAAATCGAGGAAGAAGGAGAAGTGAACTTTTTATTAACGAACAAGGATGAAGATGCCTTGACCGAAGCGGAGATGATAGCCCGTAAAATTAAAGAAATCACAAGAACCTCCGAATTGAATTTTGGCGATATTGCAATCCTTTTCAGAAAGAACAGTGAAGTTGATGAACTCGAAAAAACACTCGGAAGATACAACATTCCTTATTCTGTTGTCGGCGGAAGAGGATATTTTCAGCAGCTCGTAGTAGGCGATATTCACAACTACCTCTCTTTCCTTCTTTCGCAAAGTAACGATGCCGCGCTGCTCGGGATACTCCGTTCTCCCTTCTATTCATTCCCCGATACACTTATAATGAATATTAGTAATGAAAAGGGAAAAACTTTTTGGGCAAAAACCAAGTCATACGCTGCACATTCCGATTT
>CAYLYR010000058.1:0-10897 GCA_964387835.1 uncultured Melioribacter sp. | reverse complement strand
CGGCGATGGGACATACTCAATCCCTGCATACAAATTCCCTTGACGAAGCAATCGCTCTTCCAACCGATTTCTCGGCTCGTATTGCGCGCAATACACAGCTTTACCTTCAGGAAGAAACAATGATTACAAAAGTTATTGATCCTTGGGGCGGCTCATTTTATGTAGAGAAACTTACGGACGAATTGATGCAGAGCGCTTGGAAGCACATTGCCGAAGTTGAAGAACTCGGCGGAATGACCAAAGCCATTGAGAAAGGAATTCCCAAATTAAGAATCGAGGAAAGCGCTGCACGAAGACAAGCGAGAATAGATTCGGGAGAAGAGATTATCGTCGGAGTTAATCGTTATCACGCGGAAGAAGAAACGCCGATCGAAATCCTTGAAGTCGATAACTCGGTGGTTAGGGAATCCCAAATCAAACGAATAAAAGAGATAAAAAATAAACGCAATAATGCGGCTGTAAAAACATTGCTCGATAAAATTACAGCCGCCGTAAAAGATGAATCACAGAATCTTTTGGAACTTGCGGTTGAAGCTGCAAAAGCGCGAGCAACGTTAGGGGAAATTTCAGATGCAATTGAAAAAGTAAGCGGGAGATATAAAGCAATGACAAAAACCGTATCGGGAGTTTACAACAGTGAATACAATCCCGATGATGACAGATTGGAGAAAGCGCGAAAACTTACCGACGAGTTTGCTCGAAAGGAAGGACGACGTCCGAGAATATTAATTGCGAAAATGGGACAAGACGGTCATGACCGCGGCGCAAAAGTAGTGGCAACGGCTTATGCGGATATGGGATTTGACGTGGACATCGGTCCGCTCTTTCAAACTCCGGAGGAAACAGCGCGCGAAGCCGTTGAAAACGATGTTCACGTAATCGGGATGAGTTCGCTTGCCGGCGGACATAAAACGCTTCTTCCGCAGCTTATCGATGCGTTGAAAAAATACGGGCGAGACGACATAATCGTTATTGTAGGCGGAGTAATTCCTCATCAGGATTACGATTACTTAATCGGCAAAGGGGCTTACGCAATATTCGGTCCCGGCACTCCGATTCCCGATGCCGCCGTAAAAATTATGGAAGAAATCGAAAGACGTTTCGGATAAATTGCTAAAATAGAAAATCGAATGATAGAAATTATCGACATAAAAAAGGACTTTGAGAATAAACCCGTTTTAAACGGCGTTAATTTATCCGTTCAAGAGGGTGAATCGCATGTAATAATAGGGAAAAGCGGCTGCGGGAAAAGCGTACTGCTGAAGATAATCATAGCGCTGATAAAGCCCAACTCCGGTAAAGTGCTGATAGAGAATGAAAACATTTTCCAAGTTCCCGAAAAACGCCTTTATGAAATCAGAAGAAAATTCGGCTTCCTCTTTCAAAATGCCGCTCTTTTCGATTCCATGACCGTTGAGGAAAACATAAAACTTCCTCTTATTGAAAATGATTTTAACTTGAAGGAAAGTGAAATTAAAAACCGTGTCTCGGAAATGCTGGAACTTGTCGGATTAATGAATACGGAAAAATTAAAACCCTCGGAGCTTTCCGGAGGAATGCAGAAGCGCGTAGGGCTTGCGCGCGCTTTAATCACACATCCCAAATATATTCTTTACGATGAACCCACTACGGGACTTGACCCGATAATGTCGGATTCCATTGATGCATTAATAAAAGATTTGAACGAACGTCTTGACGTTACATCGATTATTGTTACCCACGATATGTTCAGCGTAAAAAATGTTGCCGAAAGAATTTCGATGATTCATGAAGGGAAAATATATTTTACGGGAACGTTTCAAGAAATAATTTCATCCGCCGACCCTATAATTCGGGAATTCATCAACCGTACGACCTAATATTAAAAAAAACATTCCGAATCGAAAATTAAGAATACGTTGCCGAATATTGCATTTGTAACATTTTTGTAATTTCCCGTTATATATTTCTCTCGTGAAAAAAATCAAAATCAGGAGATTTACAAAATGAAAAAAATAAGCGTAGCTTTACTCATACTCTTTTTCACCGTTCCTTTTATTTCGGCACAACCGATAAAAGTTGATAAAAGAATTCCCAAATACAAAAAGAACGGCAACATCAGCGGTAACGCCAACAGTATCGGCTCCGATACAATGAACAATTTAATGACACTTTGGCTCGAAGGATTCAAGAAATATTATCCTTTGGTAAATATTCAAATTGAGGGTAAAGGTTCATCCACAGCTCCGCCCGCATTAATTGAAGGGACCGCACAATTCGGTCCAATGTCCCGCAAAATGAAAAACAAAGAGATTGATTTATTCGAGAAGAAATACGGATTTAAACCGACGCGCATAAGAACATCCCTTGATGCGCTTGCCGTTTTCGTAAACAAAGATAATCCGCTCGACTGCTTGACGCTCGCCCAATTGGACGCTGTTTTTTCATCGACAAGAAAAAGAAGACATTCTCCGGTAAACACTTGGGGCGACTTGGGGTTAAAAGGAGAATGGGCTAACAAGCAGATTAGTATTTACGGACGAAATTCCGCATCGGGAACATACGGTTATTTCAAACATCATGTACTGAAAAAAGGCGATTATAAATCATCTGTAAAAGAGCAGCCCGGTTCCGCCTCTGTAGTTCAGGGAATTTCAAGCGATAAGTACGGAATAGGATACAGCGGAATAGGATATAAAACGTCCGGCGTAAAAATATTAAAATTATCAAAAAAGAAAGGAAAACCTTGTATAGACGGCAGCTACGCTAATGTGGTATCGGATAAATATCCGCTTTCTCGTTACTTATATTTAAACATTGTTAAATATCCCAATAAACCTCTCGAACCTCTCGTTAAAGAGTTTTTAAAATATGTTCTCAGCTACGAAGGACAGGAAATCGTAGTTAAAGCGGGTTATTTGCCCCTTCCCTACAAAGTTGTAAAGAAAGAACTAAAAAAATTAAACTGAATTAAGTTTCCGTGGAAAAAAACTTTAAGAAAAAAATAGAGCGTACCAATAAAATTTCAGCGGCAATTATTTCGCTCGGAGGTTACGGAGTAATCTTCAGCATTATCGGAATTTTTCTTTTTCTTCTTTATGAAACGATTCCTCTTTTTTACGGAGCTGAAATCGATACCGCTTTAACTTTTAAGTTAAATAAAAAAAAGCACGTTATTCTTTCGGGAGTTGATCAGTACAAGGAATTATCTTTCCTGATAGCAAATAACGGTGAAATTGATTATTACAATCTTATAGATAAAAAGATAACTAAAAAAGATACTCTTCCACTCGCTTCGGGCGAAATTATCACTACAGGAAAACGATTCCCTAACGGTGATATTTCTCTCGGAACAAATAAAGGAAAAATCTTATTTATAAATCTTAATTTGAAGCCGGTTTTTATCGGCTCGGTAAGAAAAATTGTTCCTCAATTGGAGATAAAAGACTCGCTACGCTCCGACTTGGAAACGGAAGCCGACAACAAAGCCGTTAAAATTTTATCATTTGCAGAGAATGAAGACGGGGTAATTTTCTGGGCGTGGCTGGACGGCGAAAGTAAATTGCTCCTGAAAATCTATGACCCCGACGAAGAGGAATTTCACGACTTTTCCCTTTCGGATATTATCGAGAATGTGAATATTTCCTCTTTGGCTTTTAATCCCGACCAAGAAACTTTGGTTGCAGGAGACGACAAAGGAGAACTTTTTCTAATAGATTTATCGGATTATTCGGAGCCGAACTTAGTCGATAACTGGAAAGCATCGGATTCAAAAATTACTTCCCTTTCATTTTTAATCGGAAATAACACTCTAATTGTTGGAGACCAATCCGGCAATGTTACTTCCTGGTTCGAAGCTCGGACGAAAGGAAGTGATGAATTGAAATACCGAGAAATTCATAATTTCACAAAAATGAAAACCGCAATAGTTTCGATTATTCCTTCGCCGAGGAACAGATTATTTCTCGTTATTGATAAAAACGGAACAACAAACTTAAACTATTCGACAACAGGAAAAACCGAAGCGGAGTTTTCCGATCCGAAACATAGGATTGTTAACGCATCCTTTGCTCCGAAAGCCGACGGGATTTTTGCAGTGAACTCCGGCAACGACGTTTCGCTGCTTACGCTTGACGATGAGCATCCTGATGTTACGTTGAAAACACTTTTCGGGAAAGTCTGGTACGAAGGATATGAAAAGCCTGCTTTCGTTTGGCAATCCACAGGAGGAACGGATTCCTTTGAATCGAAATTCAGTCTGATTCCCTTAATTTTCGGAACGCTGAAAGGGACGTTCTACGCTATGATATTCGCAATTCCGATTGCATTATTCGGTGCAATATACGTTTCCCAATTTGCCCCCAAACGTTTTGCTAAAATTATTAAACCGACAGTCGAAATCATGGCGGCGCTCCCGAGCGTTGTAATCGGATTTCTTGCGGGACTATATTTTTCTCCTCTATTCGAACATCATTTGATGTTTATCTTCCTCCTTTCCGTATTAGCCCCGATATTGTTTCTATTCTTTATCTCTTTCTGGGGAATAATTCCCGAAAGAAAAAGAAGAACATTGCCTTCATATTACGAATTGGGATTTGTAGTAATAGTTATGGCTGCGGTTTATTATTTGTCATCTCTTTTTTCTTTCCCCTTGGAAAAGATGTTATTTAACGGCGACCTTAAGCAATGGCTTTACGGAACGCTTAATGTTTCTTACGATCAGCGCAACAGTTTGGTTGTAGGCTTCGCTCTCGGCTTTGCGGTAATCCCGATTATTTTTACAATTGCTGAAGATGCTCTAAGTAACGTCCCGGCTTCTCTTAGTTCCGCCTCATTGGCTCTCGGGGCAAGCAAATGGCAGACGGTAACGCGAATTGTTCTTCCCGCAGCTGCCGGAGGAATTTTCTCGGGAGTTATGCTGGGACTTGGAAGAGCAATCGGGGAAACAATGATTGTTTTAATGGCAACCGGAAATACGCCGATAATGGATTTAAGTCCCTTTGACGGCTTCCGGGCAATGAGCGCAAATATCGCTGTTGAGATTCCTGAAGCGCCGGTTGACGGTTCACTTTACAGAGTTTTATTTTTAACGGCTTTACTCCTTCTGATTTTCACATTTATCATTAACAGCTTTGCTACTTACATCGGAGATAAACTGAGAAAAAAATATGCACGGTACTAATCGATGAAAAGAATTCTGTCCTTCTGGAAACAGGGAGATTCCTATATTTTAATTACCGCCGGCGGATTGGTGTTTTCAATCTTTATGGTCGTACTGATGATTGGAATAATAATGGTTAAAGGTTTGGGATTTTTCTGGCCGTCCGATATAGAACTTTTTCAATTAGAAAACGGGAATAAATTTCTCGGACAAGTTTGGGATAAAGAAAAAGCTCATCTTACCGATAAAAACGGCGTTGTAAAAATAGTTAATCAAACAAATATTAAAATCGGAAACAGAGATATTTACGGACACGATTTTGTTTGGATTAATAACGATGACATCACTAAAAAAACCGCTCCGAAAAACGGAGTTGAATTTGAACGCTGGGAATACGGGAATATGTACGGTTTTATCAAATCGTTTACTCCGATTTCTTCAACTGAAAAAATTACGGAGAAAAACTTCTACCCGGAAGCTCATAAATCATTAAACAAAGCTTTGGAGCTTAAAAAAAAGATTGAAGAAAAGCAGAGTAAAATAAACGACTTGCTTACGCCATTGAGTAAACTCCAAACGGAAATCTCCTTATCCGAAATCAACAAAACAAAAACGCCCGCCGAAATTAGCTTAATGAGGCAAAAGGAAAAAACGCTTCAACAATCGATTCACCATAAATTAGCTCAACTGCAAAACGAACTGATTCAGCTTAAAAATGAAAATTCCCGAATCACCGTAACGGTTGAAACAGCTGAAGGGAAAAACGTAACTTTGCCATTTTATAAATTCGTTCGTTTCTTCCGCCCAAACCAAATGAGCACTATCGAAAAAATAGGTTTTTATATTACAAAAGTCCGGGAGTTTCTTACGGAAGACCCGAGGGAATCGAATACGGAAGGGGGCGTTTTCCCCGCTATTTTCGGCACTGTGCTAATGGTAATCCTTATGTCCATTGCGGTTGTTCCGTTCGGAGTTCTTGCGGCGCTTTATCTGAACGAATATGCAAAGCAAGGATTTATCGTAAGAATGATTCGATTGGCAATTGCAAATCTTGCGGGAGTGCCTTCGATTGTATTCGGAATTTTCGGCTTGGGCTTTTTCGTTTATATTCTCGGCGGAACAATCGACCAACTCTTTTTCAGCTCTTCTCTGCCCGAACCGACTTTCGGGACGGGGGGAATTCTTTGGGCTTCCCTAACGCTTGCGCTTCTAACGCTGCCGGTTGTTGTGGTTGCAACCGAGGAAGGAATTTTATCCGTTCCCAAAGCAAATAAAGAAGGCTCGCTGGCTCTCGGCTCAACAAAATGGCAAATGATAAGAAAAATTGTTTTGCCTAATGCAATGCCGGGAATTTTAACAGGTGTAATTTTAGCAATTAGCCGCGGCGCCGGTGAAGTTGCTCCGTTAATGATTACCGGCGTAGTAAAGTTAGCTCCTGCTCTTCCGTTAGATGGGACCTTTCCTTTCATTCATCTCGAAAGAAAATTTATGCACTTGGGTTTTCACATCTACGACGTGGGTTTCCAATCCCCGAATGTTGAAGCGGCTTTGCCGATGGTTTATACAACGGCGCTCCTGTTGATTATTATTGTTGTTGCGCTTAATTTGCTGGCAATCTATATGAGAAATAATTTAAAAAAGAAATATAAAACATCCACTTTTTGATTAATGGTGGTTGGCAACGAACTTAATTTTAATGCAGATGAGTAAATAAAAATGAACATTAATATTTCCAATGCAGTAAGGAAAAATGAACTAACGGAAAATGCGGAAGAACGTATCATCCTTGAGACTAAGGAGTTAAACTTCTATTACACACCTGAAGTTAAGACATTAAAGGACATTAACATTTCAATTCCCGAAAAAAAAGTAACGGCGTTTATCGGTCCATCAGGATGTGGTAAATCGACATTGCTGAGATGCTTTAACAGAATGAACGATTTAATTCCGGGTGTGAAACTTGAAGGAACAATAGAAATCGACGGAGAAAATATTTATTCTCCTGAAATTAATTTGGAAGATTTAAGGAAAAAAGTGGGAATGGTTTTCCAGAAGTCGAATCCTTTCCCGATGGACATTTGGGAAAACGTGGCTTTCGGTCCAAAGGTGAACGGAGTAACGGACAAAGTTAAATTGGAGGAACTTGTTGAATCTTCACTAAAGCAGGCAGACCTTTGGAGAGAAGTAAAAGACCGACTGAAAACCTCGGCGCTCGATTTATCCGGAGGTCAGCAGCAGCGCCTCTGCATTGCTCGCGCGCTAGCCAACAAGCCTGAGATTATTCTGATGGACGAACCGGCATCGGCGCTGGATCCGATTTCTACGAACAAGATAGAAGAAACAATTGAAGAACTTAAAGCTAACTATACGATTATTATTGTAACGCATAACATGCAGCAGGCAGCGCGTGTTTCCGATTACACGGCTTTTCTGATGACGGGAGATTTAGTTGAGTTCAATCAAACAAGCGCTCTCTTTACAAATCCCGACGAGAAATTAACCGAAGATTATATTACCGGAAGATTCGGGTAAATTGTTATTTTAAATAAACTATTTTAAGGCAAAAGTTTATGAGTGAAAAAATGCATGAACGTCTTGAGAACGTTCATAAGGATATTATCTTTTTAGCTAATGAAGTTGAAGACGCTTTATTTAAAGCTGTTAAGTCATTGAGGAAACAAGATGTGGAATTAGCGGAAAAGGTAAAAAAAGACGATTGGAAAATTAATCAGCAAGAAGTAAATATCGAGAAACAGATTCTCGAAATTCTTGCCCTTCAGCAGCCGGTTGCCGTTGATTTACGCTTCTTAATAGTCGCCCTTAAAATGAATAACGATTTGGAAAGAATGGCAGACCACGCCAAATCAATAGCAAAAATTGCCGTTAAGATTTCCGGCGAACCTTTTATCGAACCTTTCCAACATATTGAACGTCTCGGAAAAATTACTCGCCGAATGCTGCACGATTCCGTACAGGCGTTTATCCACCGCGATTCCGACTTAGCGCGAGAGGTACTCGAAAGAGACGAGGAAGTGGATAATCTTTACGATAAAATAACGGAAGATGTTTTTAAGCTGCTCGAAGACAAACATAATAAAATCCGACAAGGTTACGAAATAATAAATACAGCAAAACATCTTGAGCGCGCGGCGGATTTGGCGACAAACCTGAGCGAAGACGTTATATTTATGAATGATGCGGAAATTGTAAGATACGGAATTAACGAAAAGGAATAATTGAATACTAAAATTTACATAGTGGAAGACGACGCAGATATAGCCGAGTTAATCGATTTTAACTTGTCCGTACAAGGTTACGATACTAAGGTAATTTCAAACGGCGATGATGCTTACGACTTGATTATTGACTCTCCTCCCGATTTGGTTCTACTGGATTTGTCTCTTCCCGGGCTTTCAGGTATTGAGATTGCAAAATATGTGAGAAACACTCCGGATGTTAACGATTTACCTATTATTATGCTTACCGCCCGTACACAAGAAACCGACAAAATAATAGGATTTAAAACCGGAGCCGACGATTACATTACAAAACCATTCAGCATCAAAGAACTGGCAGCTCGAATCGAAGCGATATTACGAAGGACAAAAAGACATCACAACGAAGTTTTCTCACAAGGAAATCTTACGGTTGAGTTCGGTTCACACGTAGTAGAATGTAACGGAGCAGCAGTCGCCCTGACGCGAAAGGAATTTGAGATTCTATCGGCATTGATAAAAGCAAAAGGGAATATTATCTCCCGCTCACAGCTTATTGCTAAGGTTTGGGGCAACGAAGACGCCGCGGACGAACACACCGTAAATGTTAATATTAAGAGATTAAGAGATAAATTGAACGACTGTTCAAAATATATTAAAACGGTTCACGGATTAGGCTACAGGTTTTATACCCAATGAAAACTTATTCAAAGAAAATATTGTTCTATATATTTTCCGCAACAGTTTTGTTGATAATCATTTCTAACTTCTATTTGTTGTATTCTATTCGTAACAAAGCCGTCGATACGGTTAAAGAAGAAGCTCATAAAACCGCAGTAATCGCTGATAAAATTATGAGTGAGGATAACTTTGCTCCATTGGATTCTTTACTGCTTCAGAAAAAAATTAGCCGAATTTCATTCTTAACCGGACATACTATTTTCTTTATCGATAAAAATGGAAATGTTATTTCTTCCGATACAACCTCGAGCAAAAAAAGGAAGGCTTCCAATCCGTTGGAAGAACCTGACGTTAAAAAAGCAATGAAAATCGGATACGGATTTTACCGTTTTTCCGATTCCTCCTCTGACGCCGAATCATTTTTTTATTCGGAGCCTGTAAAACCAAACGGCAAAATGATAGGTTTTGTAAGAATAAAAATTTATCCGGATGAATATTATCACAAAGTTAATTTCGTTATTCCGGTTATTATTTTTATTGATATACTAATAATTGCTTTTGCATTCTTATTGTTTTTTGTAATTATTTACGATTTTAAAAAATCGTTTACTTCTCTTCTTCTTCCGATGAAACGAAGCCTTGAGGATAAAACTTTTGAAATTATTCCTCCTCAAAATATTTATGAATTTCAAGAGCTTGCTTTCTCATTTAATAGTTTTGCGGAATGCATTATCAAAAAATATAAGATGAAAAAAGAGGAACATTATCTAATCGAGGAATTGCTTGAATCGCTTGAGGATGGAATTGCGGCATTTGACGAAGAGAGTAGGCTGATTTTTTCAAACGGTTTCTTCGATAAGTTATTTAATATTTCATCCGATAAAAAAAATCATATTTACGATATTATCGATTTCCCTCCTTTGATTAACGATGTAAACAAATTTCTAAGCGATAAAAATCCTATTTACCGCGAAACAAAATTTTACGGCGAGAAATATATCAACTACTCAATTCTCCCTCTTTCATTGGAAGCGGGCAAACCAGGTTTTACAATTGTTGTACGCGATATTACCGAAAAACATAGACTTGAAAAAATCAGAACCGACTTTGTGGCAAATGTCAGTCATGAATTCAAAACTCCGCTGACATCTATCCGGGGGTTTGCCGAAACTCTGCTTAACAATGAAATTATCGATGAAGATTTAAGAGAACGATTTCTTTTGAAAATTAAACATCAAACCGATTACCTCGAAAACTTAGTAACAGATTTATTAAAATTAAACCGAATTGAAAAAAATCAGCTCGTGGAACTTGAAAAAATAAACATAATCCCTATTATTGACGATATAATTGAAGAGTTTATTCCGAAAGCCGCACAAGCAAAGCAAAAGTTAATTTACAATAAAAATGTCCCTGACAAAGTCGAAGTAATTGCAAATGACAATCTAATACGCAATATACTTAGTAATTTAATTGCCAACGCTATTCAATACTCAAAAGCAGATAGCACGATTAAAGTTTATCTAAATATTTCGGAGGATTATCTCAAGATTGAAGTTGAGGATAAGGGAATCGGAATTCCCGCAAAGGAACTTCCGAGAATTTTTGAAAGATTTTACAGAACTCAAGATGCAAAAAATAAATTTTCAACCGGAAGCGGCTTAGGGCTTTCTATTGTAAAAAATGCAGTCGAACTCCTTAACGGGAAACATGGAGCCGAAAGTGTTCCGGGAGAAGGAAGCATTTTCCGGTGCGAGATTCCTCTTGCTAAATAAGATTAATCTAATGAATTAATATCTTTTCCGGCTTTGCAATGACAGAAAAAACATATCGTCATTGCGAGACTCCGCTTGCGGAGGCG
>CAYLYR010000057.1:0-10953 GCA_964387835.1 uncultured Melioribacter sp. | reverse complement strand
CCTGCTTTTTGAACCTAATGAAGATTACGCTCTTTACGACGAAGATACTCATATTGCAAATGTTGTTGAGTTTTATCTTGAAAATAACGAACTAAGAGAAACAATGGCCAAGCGGGGAATGGAAATAGTAAGAAATGCGCATAAGTATTCCGACAGAGCCTTTGAAATGATTGATGTTATTATCGGCGCGCGGGAATCAACCTCGACGGCTGAAGAATTGCGTGAAAAATCTATAAAATATATATCCGTTAAAACTTCGGAAATTAACAAACTGAAACGGAGTTTCATTATTCCGGTTATCGATTATGCCCCCGCAAGTCAATATAACATTAAAACTCTGCTGGACGACTTGGAAAAAATTGAGGGTGAAGTAATCGTAATATTTAATTCCGAGAAAGTAGCAAACGAAATAAAAGATGATCCGAGAATTGATTATTATGCCGTAATGAAAAAAAATGTAGGAGTTGCCCGCGCATGGAATATCGGCTTAAACATTGCAAGGACTCCGTTAGCCTTTATTATTAACTCGGATGTTCACGTTAAAAAGAGTGTTATTTCCGATATTGAACAAGCCTTGATTTCATTTCCTAAAGCAGCAATGGTCGGTCCGCAAGGTTCATTTTTCCATTTTGATAAACTTGCCGATCTACACTATTTCGATAAGGATAAGTTTAATGAGCCGCAGGAAGTAGATGCCGTTTCGGGCTTCCTTTTCGGAATCAGAAAAAAATATTTCGATGAATTTAATTTGAGCTTTGAAAACAAATTTACACCTTGCTATTTTGAGGAATGGGACATCGGTCTGCAGATAAAACGCGCCGGACTTGCCAGTTATGTTATCCCTTCATTTGATTACGACCATGAATGGAGCGGAAGCATTCGCTCAATGAGAAAAATCAATTATTACGATAAATCGGAAACCGCTGTTGAAATACATTCTCGAAACTCAAAAATAATAATCGATAAATGGGAAAAGATTGTTGAAAAAGATCCTGCACATAAAAATCTACTGATTAGCGGCTGGGTAAATTGGGCATTGGCTTTAAGCAAACAAGCCGTTGAAACAGAACAATTTGATGTTGCGGAAAAAATATTCAGACAGATAATCGAACTTTACCCGAACCTAGAAGTCGGGTTTAAAAATTTAGGTTTCCTCTACTACATACAGCAGAAGTTTGATATTGCTTTGCCTCTGCTGAAAAAAGCTCTTGAACTGAATCCGGATGATGAAGCCGTTTCTACATATTTTGCAAAAACCCAAGAAGCGTTGAAAGAAAAAATCAGATAACTATTAATGCTTCTGCTTTACACCACAACTCGGGAAGTGTTTTATCCAAACAATTGCTTTGCGAGGAATGGAGCAACAAAGCAATCTCCTGAATAAAAAGAACAATTGCTAAAAATACCGGAGATTGCTTCCCCCGATTCTCTGACAATTCGGGAGGGAGCGCAATGACAGAAAAACTGAACGCTGAACGGTGAACGCTGAGATTAATCAATTGTTTATTGGAATTTGGATTTTTGCACATTAAAATATTAATTAACCATATTCACCTTGTAATTATTGAATATAATTATTAAACTGTTAATTATTAATTACGGGACTTTTATGATTAAACTAATTTCAGCGCTTCTACTTTTTGCGGTAACAATTTCCGCTCAAACTACATATAATTTTTTAACCGTTGATAACTCTCCCCGCGCGGCGGCGCTTGCAGGGGGATTCGTAGCCGCGACCGAGGACCCGAATATTATTTTCTACAATCCTGCGGGAATAAATACACTAACGGAAACTCCGGTTTCATTCTCATTCCTTAAACATCTCGACGGAATCAATTCCCTTGCGCTTTCCGCTTCTCATAACTTTACAGGCATCGGAAGAATTTCCACAGGGATACAATTAATGAATTACGGTTCATTTATTAAAGCCGATAAGTTCGGGAATAAACTCGGGAGTTTTAACGCATCGGAATTTGCCCTCTCTTTCGGTTACGGAAATGAAATCGATAAAAATTTTTATTACGGAGTAAATCTTAAATTCATCTATTCGGGAATCGAGAATTACACTTCAACCGGAATTTCAACCGACGTCGGCTTCCTTTATTTATTGCCTAAAAGTAAATGGAGTTTCGGCTTATCTGTTCTTAACTTAGGGAAACAACTATCCAGCTACACAACCGTTGAGGAGTCTCTTCCGCTGGACGTAAGAATCGGACTAACAAAAGAGCTGTCCCATCTTCCCCTTCGTTTCTATATTTCGGTTAACCATCTTGCCGATAAATATGATAACATTAAAGATAGATTCTCACAGTGGACGGCAGCCGGCGAATTAAAACTAAGTAGTTCACTTATGCTTCGGCTCGGTTATGACAACAACAAACGCGACAAAATGAGTTTGGGACTTACATCCGGCATCGCGGGATTCAGCGCCGGATTCGGACTTAAAATAAAAAGCTATAATCTTGATTATGCTTTCTCATCATTCGGACCAACCGGAAATCTTCATCGATTCGGAATAAGCGCAACTTTTTAATTTGTAAGAATTTTATAAACAGTTCCGCCTAATCAAATTACCGAATAAGCTCTTTAAGAAGCGTGAGCTTCTTTTTTGCTCTGTTATGAGAATCGGAATAATCATCCATCTCTAATACTTTTCGATAATACTCTTTTGCCTTTTTGTAATTTCCCAAGCGGGTATTAATCATCCCGAGATAAAGCGCCGTGTTTACTTTAAATCCCGAATCTTTATCGCCGTCTATTTGATCGGAAATCTTAAGACTTTCCTCGAATTGTCGAAGAGATTTCTTGTTCTTCCCATTCCTTGCATTTATATCCGCCAAATAGTAGAGCGTACTTCTTTTTAACTGCAAGTTATAACCGCGCTTTCCTTCCTCTATCTTTTTATAAATCGCATGAAAAACCGAATCGGCTTTATTAAAACGCCTTGTTCTAAAATAAATTCGAGCGAGAAAGTTTTCAAATTTAGGGTTCTCGGGAAAACTATTAAGAAGCAATTTGCAATATTTCATCGCCTCCTTGTTGTTCCTCTCAAAGTCAAAATAAATCATCAGCAAAAAATATTGTGTCTCATATTTGGCATATCGCCCTTGAGTTGCAGTAATTTCAAGTTGCGTTAAACCGAGTTTTCTATTCCCAGGTGGAAACAAATACATCAGAGGTTTTACAAAAGGAAACTTCTCGGGAATAACCGCGGCATAATAATTATATATTCCCAACCCAAGTTGAATATCTTTATTATTCGGATATTGCTCCGCAATTTTCCCGACAATCGGCAATGCGTCTTTACCGTCGAGAGCGGCGTTCAGCCAATCTTTCCTTACGCTAAGCAATCTGCCGCGGAAGCCGAGCGCGCCTCCTTTATAAAAAAGCGCATCAAAATTATTTTCATCTTTCTCCAAAATAGAATCACACATTTCGATAACGCTTCCCAACTTATCATAAAACAACTCGTCAAAGCGGGTGTTATTTAAATCGAGAAGAATTTGCCACCATGTAACCATTGCATCAAAAAATTTTCCCGCCGGATTGTGCGGCGCGATTTCTCTGAGTTTATCGAATGTGGAATATGCTTCTTCAAACTTAATACTGTAAATCTGATGTATGCCCGAAAGGATAAGCGAATCCTCAATACTTTTTGTTTGAGCAAAAAGCGACGTTGAAATAAGAAAGAATAATATCATTTTTTTCATAGTAAAATTTAAGGAATAATTCCTTTTTATTTCTTAATTTGCCTTTACGACAAACAAATTTCTTTTCAAACAATTGAGGCTGTATGAAATCGGAAAAATTAGAACTCGTAATCGACATTGAAACAAGCGCATTTCCCCTTGATGCCTTTTCCGAATCTCAACAGGAATTTATTCTCCGCTATGCAGAAAAAGAGACGGACGATGAACTGAAAACGGCTAAGGAACTTGAGGCAATCCGCTATATGAATCTTTATCCTTTAACGGCAAAAGTTGTTGCAATCGGTTTAATGAATATAACAACGGGAAATCGTTACGTGATGTTCGATTCTGATGAAGCTCGTGAATGGGAAGTTGAGGAAAAGCAAATATCTTATCACGGGATGAGTGAATCGGAAATGTTATCGGCGTTTTGGAAATATGCATCCAAAGCCGATAAAATAATTACATTTAACGGAAGACAATTCGATATTCCTTTTCTGATGATTCGCTCAGCCATGCTTAAAATAAAGCCGACGCGTAATTTTATCAAAAGCCGCTATGATTACACAACTCACGTCGATCTGCTGGAACAATTTACATTTCACGGATTAGTCCGGAAATTTAATCTTGATTTTTACGCCCGAGCTTTCGGGATTGATTCGCCGAAATCCAAAGGGATTTCCGGAATGGACGTTAACGAACTTTACCGAGCCGGAAAAGCCGATGAGATTGCAATCTACTGCGGAGACGATATTTTGGCAACAGCTGAATTATATAAGATTTGGGATGAGTTCTTGAAAATAAAATAGCGCTGGTATTTAGTGAAGGGGTGAGTAGAAATCAATTTTCCGACCGGGAATAATATTCGGGTATTTCTTTTTTGACAAAACTAAAAACCGAAACTTTCCGTTTTCTTATAACTCTATCCAGTCTTTAACGTATTCCCTCATTCTTTCCAACCATGATTCATCATCCAATTCCATTGTGATGAACTGAGCATAACTGTTAAGAGCAATTACCGCATTTCTGCTTGAGTCTCTCATTTCAATCTCGGCAAGTTTACTTACAACGTGTCTATTAACCAATTCAATATCATAATAGATTTTTCGGAGCTTCAATAATTTCCAATCAATTTTCTTATTCTCTCTCGCTCTGAAAAACTGAGCTAAAATATACATTGCCAAAACCTTGTACTCGGTTTCTGCAAGAGAAGCAAAAGGAAGATGAAAACGGACCAATGATTTTAATTTACCGATAACCGGGCAGCCGCTCGAAGCCATAAAAAGTCCCATCATACTTGATATTCCCGTTTGCACGCTTGTGTATTTATAACTTCCTCTTTCGGCAGTCTCCACGCTTATCTTTGCTTTTTCAAAAGAAGGGAAATCAGAGAAAAAGTTAATTATTTTGTTTAGCCTTAGCGCGAGCGGACAATATGTCGTTTCCCCCTCCTCAAGGGGACAATTAGGGCATTTGAACCAATCCATTTTCGCCCAGTCCGGTTTGACAACATCAAGCGGAGATTTTTCTAAAAGATTTTCCCCATCGATAATTATTTTAAACTGTTTAATCTCTCCATTGTTGAAGAAGAATGTGTAGAGAAAAGTAAAATCCTCAGCGGTGCTCATCTCGAACCTCATTTTTTACGAAAGTACAAAATATTTCTCAAAGTTTAAACTTTTTTATTCTGTAATAGAATCGAAAAAAACAGAAGGAAGTTTAATCGCTATTGTAACGAATAGAACTAATCTTACTCTAAAACCGCTATTTCCGCATACGGCAGCTTATTGCTGATCTTCTTCGTGATTGTTAACCCGGCATCATTTGCTAAATTATCAATCCCGCCTGTATTGATAAAATTCCTAAAATTTCTGAAATGATCGGGACCTGCGGAAAACTCAACGAGCCGGACGCTCAAACCCCAAAAGCCTCGCGGCTGCGGCGTCCTGTAATCTCCGACAATAATTTTATCGGCGAACTCCTTCATTTTTTTTAATGCCGCAATCCTCATCTCCGGTGCCATTTCGTGAAGCACGTATGATGTTAATGCGTAATCGAAATGTTTATTAGTATATTCTTCCAACTTTAGAATAGAGCCGTGGATAAAGCTTACGTTTTTATTCCCGTATTCTTTTAAGTGCATATTCGCATATTTTATATTCAACGAGGACAAATCCAAACCGACTACTTCCCTGCAGTGATTTGCAAGTTGAAATTCCAAACGCCCTGTTCCGCAACCGACATCAAGGAGTGTTGTGTCTTTTTCGATTAAAGTTTTAAACATTCTAAAAATTAAATCTTGATGAGGCGCTACAAATTTATCGTAGAATAATCCGTCGTACCAATGTTTTTTATCTTCCATAATTCTCTCTTAAAAAATATTAATTAATTTCGCTGCCATTAAAAGCATCACAAATATAAGAATTATTTTAATTGCCTTTTCCCCTTTCTTAACGGCAAACTTTACTGCCAACTTTGCGCCTAACATATTCCCGAAAGCCAAACTCAATCCCAGTCCCCAATTAATATTTCCCGTTAGAATAAAAATCAGTAAAACCGGAAGGGTATAAATCCAAACAATAAAAACCTTGTGCATGTTCACTCTAATTAAATCAAACTTCATCAGATTATGGAGAATTGTCATAAAAATAAATCCGACACCGGCTTGAATCATCCCTCCGTAAAATCCTGCAGCAAACATTGATAGATAAGCCCAAACCGAAACATTTTTATCGTCGCTTTTTCTTATCTTATTGGTTTTGGGAATAAGAAGGGTTGCGATTACAAAAATTATCACTCCGGTTAATATTTTCTTAAAGAGAATATCATCGATGTGAATAGCCCAAAAAGCTCCGGCGATTGCTCCGGGCAAAGTAAAAAGAGCGAGTTTAAAGCTGAGTTTCATGTCGCTGAAATTTTCTTTTTTGAAGGAGTAAATTGCCGATGAGTTTTGCAAAAGAATTGCCAAGCGATTTGTGCCGTTTGCCGTCGCACCGTCCAAGCCCATAAATATCAATATCGGAAGTGTAAGCGTAGAGCCTCCTCCCGCGTTAACGTTTAGGAATCCCGCAATAATTCCAACAACAAAGAGTAAGGCAACGGCAAAAAGTTCATTCATAAAAATCTCAATCGTAACCAATTAATAAAATTAAGAAAAAGTAATATAATAAACTTAGGTTGTTCACAACATACACCAATGAGAAGGCGTACTTCAACGGCAATGCAATTGAGTTCATAATATTTTTCAGCTTAACCTTTTTATGATTAATAAATTACTCTTCGTAATTTTAGAGAGTTAATATTCTGTATTATAGGAGAACGAATGAATAACAAAATTGCAAATTTCTTTTACCCTGAAACGCTTTGTGTTGCGGGAGCTTCGTCTAAAGAAAAAAGTATCGGATACGAACTACTGAAATCAATTAAGGTTTACGGATACAAAGGAAATGTTTTTCCGGTAAATCCTAAGGCTGATGAAATACTCGGCTACAAATGTTTTAACTCGATTGAGGAAATCGAACAAAAAATCGATTTGGCAATTGTTGTAGTTCCAAAAAGATTTGTTGAGCCGACCGTAGCTTCCCTTTTGCGGAAAGGAGTAAAATCGATAATCATTGTTACGGCAGGCTTCAGAGAAACAGGGGACGAAGGAGCCGAGGCAGAGGAAAAGGTTTTATCTATGATTAAAAAAGCAAATGCACGAGTTGTAGGACCAAACTGCATGGGAGTAATTAATTCGCTTGACTCGGTAAAGCTGAACGCAACTTTTGTTGCGGAAAAACCGGAAACGGAAGCTGTCGGATTTCTCTCGCAAAGCGGAGCGCTCGGCGCCGCTGTAATTAATTCTCTTCGCGCGACCGACATTCGTTTTGCTCATTTCATTAGCGTTGGAAACAAGGCGGACATTAATGAAAATGATTTGCTCCGCTTTTGGGAAAAAGATAAAAATATTAAAATAACTACATATTATCTCGAGAGCTTTGTGAACGGCGAAGATTTTATCAAGCCTTTTTTAACCGGCAGAATTACAAAACCTGCAATTGTTTTGAAAGCCGGCAGGTCTAAATCTGGAATGAAAGCCGCTTCGTCGCATACAGGCGCATTGGGCAGTGAAGATAAAGTTGTTGACGCGCTCATAGAGCAAGCGGGAATTATTCGTGTAAACACAATCAACGAAATGTTTAATCTCGTAAAAGGTTTTCAAAACTTCCCGAAGCCCAAAGGGAAAAGAATTGCGGTTGTTACAAATGCCGGAGGTCCCGCCATTCTTGCGGTTGACGCATTGCAGAACGAGGGACTGGAATTAGCCGAGTTTACTGAGACGACATTAAAAAAACTAAGCAAAGTTGTACCGAAAGAAGGAGCTAAAAGCAATCCTGTTGATTTACTGCCGGGCGCAACTGCAGAAGTTTACACGGAAGTAAATAAAATTGTCCTTTCAGACAAAAATGTTGATGCCGTCATCTCTATTTTTGTCGAGCCGGTTATGGTTGCGCCTCTTCCCGTTGTGCAATCAATAAATAAAATCAAATCGCGAAAACCGATTTACCAGGTGGTTATGCCTCTTCCTGAATTTTTCGACGAATATAAAAAGAATCAAAATCCTCTTATTCCTCTTTTTAGAAATCCCGAAGAGCCTGCAAAAATAATCTCCGGAATCCTCTTTCACAACCGAAAGTTAAAACAAAGAAAAGCAAACCGAAAAATATACTCCGAGTTATTTGGTAAAGGCAGCATAGCGCAAATTAAACAAACCGGACTTTTGGATAACAAATCGGCTTTGGCTGTTGCACGTAAATACGGGATTCCTCTCCCCGCATCAAAAATTATTTCTCCGAAAAAGATCGGTTCATTTGCGGAAATAGATTTCCCCCTTGTGATTAAAGGAATAAATAAATCGTTCACTCACAAATCGGATGTTGGAGCGGTACGTGTAAACATAAAGAATAAAAGGGAATTTAAAACCGCGGTTAAGGAAATAACTTTATCCTTAGAAAAACAGGGCTATTCCGTCGATGAATTTCTAATTCAGAAATTTGTTAAACCGAAGTTCGAATTACTGATTGGCGGTTTTCGCGATGCTTCTTTCGGTCCGGTTATTATGTTCGGCTCAGGCGGAAAGTATGTTGATTTCCTCAACGACACGGTTATTCGTTCAGCTTACATTACCGAGGAAGAGGTTTTGGAAATGATTAACGAAACCGTGATCGGGAAAATAATTTCCGGCGTTAGAGGAGAGAAAGGTGTGAACTTAAAAAGTGTGGCTCAAGTGATTTTGAAGTCCGCACGAATGATAATTGAAAACGGGAATCTCATTGAGTTTGACATCAATCCTCTGATAGTTGATGAGAACTTAAATCTTTCCGCGGTAGATGTCAGAATCAAAACAAAATAGCGGATTTTATTTTTTACACTTTTTCCATTATTATTAGAACTTAAAATTTTGATTATAAATAAAAAGGATATAAGATGGCTACAAAAACTGCATTCATTAAACAATTACGCGGGATAACTCTCGCAGGAAAAACAAACTCGAACAATTGGGTTATGATGGACGGACCCGAAAACTTTTTCGGCAGCAATGCCGCAATTCGCCCGAAAGAAATGCTTCTTTTAAGTTTAGGCGGTTGTACGGCAAGTGATGTAATTGCTATTTTACAGAAAAAAAGAGTTAAACTTGATAATCTCGAGATGAACATTAGCGCCGAAGAAACCGAAGAACATCCGAAAGTTTATAAATCAATTGAGTTGGAATATGTTTTCTACGGTAAAAATATTCAAGCCAAAGATGTTGAAAGAGCCATCGAACTTTCACAAGATAAATATTGCGGAGTTACGGAGATGCTGAGACACTCGGTTAAAATTACTCACGGCTACAAAATAGTTGATACTTCCGAAGAATAAGTTTCCTTTCACAGCCCCGATTTTTCGGGGCTTTTTTCTAACTGTAATGTTTTCTATTGCCGCTATATTTAGTTCAGAACTACTTCTCATAAAACTTTCTATAATTATCGGTAACTACTTTTTTCATTCGCGTAAGATTATTAAAAATCTCATCATCCTCCGAAACAAAAATCATTCTGTCAATCATCTCCTTTTCCAAAGGGAGTTTGCCGTTATTTATATCAAATAACGATTGGATGCCGAGCAGAATTTTTCTGTAATAAAAATAGGCGCTAACAAAAGAATTATCGAAAAAACCAATCTCGGAAAGGAACTTTAATTTTTCTCCGGTTGATTTACCAATAAGCTCAGAATATTTTTTCGAGTTAATTGAGAGGGAGGCAGCTAACAGAAAATCAATTGTTCTTAAATATCCGTGACTTTTTTTCAAATCGATTCTTCCCCGTGAAAACCCGCTGCCGGCTGCCTCTAAAACTTTCCGGTACATCTTCTGCGATTCCGATTTTATTTCGCCGCTGTTAAAACGTGAATAACTCCTCTCGGCAGCAGACTTAAAAGCGTTGAATAGCAATTCGTCTCCGTCAATAAAATGAAGTTTTGTGAGAGACAAAAACTCCCAAACCGAAGCGCGTGCGGCAAAATATTTTTCGTATGCTTTCATTCCCCAAACAAGCCGTGAGCTTTCACCTTCGGGACGTAAGCGAAAATCAACTTCGATAGGATGCAGTTTCTTCTGCAGTATGTTGAGAAACTCGGCAGCCGCCTTTTCCGTTTCAACCGATTCTTTTTCCGCTACAATAAGTAAATCCAAATCGGAACCGAACGTTAATTCACCGCTTCCCAAACCGCCCATTGAAGCTACAAACAGATTTCCCTCGAAATTTGTCTCTCGGAAAATGATTCTAATCTTGTCTTCGTAAAATCTTTGTAAGGTTAATGAAAATTCTTCGGTTGTTATTAATCCGTGAGATAACTGCAAATTCAGATAAAATCGGACTTTCTCCGAATCGAGAGTTTCAAAATTTTTAGTAATTACAAAAGCTGCACGTGAAAGAAAATCATCAATAAAATCGGGGCGCTTAAGAATATCAGCTACAAATCTGTCGGAGCGGATAATCGACTTGACCAATAAATTGAGAGTCTTTTTGTCTCTCAGTTCGGAATAAAGCACAGAAGGCAGCGGAATACTTTCGATAATTTTTCTAAGATTTTCAAGAAGTAGATCCGGGAAGGGAGCTTTGGAAATGTTAGATTTAATTGACGGCAAAACTTCCGCGGCAAGTTTAATCGTCCGCTCATCAAACTTTTTAATTCCCGTTATATTCTCTCCCTTTGCAATATAGAGGAAGTTCTTCTCGGC
>CAYLYR010000056.1:1560-10991 GCA_964387835.1 uncultured Melioribacter sp. | reverse complement strand
ATGTTTGTTGCTGCGCCTGTAAGTGATTGTTCGGCAATTTTCTGAACGGGCTTGTAGTCCATTCCGGTATAATATTCGGTTATCAAACCGATTAAAGTTCCGGCAATCAATCCGATAATCGTTGCCCAGAAAACGCCCATGTTTGTATATGTGAATCCTTCAAAAGTCCAAGAACTTGGTAAAAATTGTGTTACTAAAAAGTAGAGAGCTACAACCATTAATCCGGTTGTTCCGAATTCTCCGGCGTTCAAAGCTTTCTGCGGATTCCCTCCTTCCTTTACTCTTACGAAAAACGTACCGAGTACGGAAAGAACTATTCCGGTTGCAGCAATAGCCAACGGAAGAATAACGGCGCTTAAACCGAGTTGAGAAGCAAAAATTGCTCCAAGTACCATTGTTCCCACAATTGCACCGACATAAGATTCAAACAAGTCGGCGCCCATTCCGGCAACATCGCCTACATTATCGCCTACATTATCGGCAATTGTAGCGGGGTTACGAGGGTCGTCTTCCGGAATCCCTTCATAAACTTTTCCTGCAAGGTCGGCGCCGACATCAGCGGCTTTTGTGTAAATACCGCCGCCTACACGGGCAAACAATGCGATTGAAGATGCGCCGAGAGAAAATCCGGTTAAAACATTAATTACCTTAGGTAAATCCCAACCGGTATCGTAATAAAGGGCAAATAAAATACTTAAACCTATTACACCGAGACCAACAACATTCATCCCCATAATTGATCCGCCGGAAAAAGCAACTTTAAGAGCGTCTCCCAAACCCTTTCTTGCTCCTTCGGTTGTTCTTACATTGGATATTGTAGCGGACATCATTCCCAAATATCCGGCTAAAGCTGAAAAAGTTGCGCCGACAATGAATGAGATTGCAATGATCCAAGAAGAATCTTCTTTTCCTGCATTAGCAAACCCTAATAAAACCGCAACTGAAATTACGAAAATGACCAAAACCTTATATTCCGATGTTAAGAAAGCTACTGCTCCTTCCTTAATGTGTCCGGAAATTTCAATCATTTTGTCTGTGCCTGCATCCTGCTTTGTAATCCAAACATATTTGATACCTGAATACAATAAAGCTAAAACGCCTGCAATGGGAATTAAGTAAAACAACGCTTCCATCTGGCTACCTCTGATTTTGATTAATCCTTTAGTGATTTTGCTAAAAAATTTAACATTGCAACATAGCCCTCTTTTATGAAAACTTCAATTAATTGTGCCGAAAAATCAATTTTTTCTTTAATTATTTCAATTTCTTCTTTATTAAACGGACTCAGAACATAATCAGCCATTTCCCCTCTCTCGAAATCATTCCCGATTCCAAATCTTAAACGCGGAAAATCTTCAGACTCCAAGTGATAGATTAACGAATTTAATCCGTTGTGTCCCCCGTCTCCTCCTCTTCCTCTGATTCTAATTTTACCCGTAGGAAGATTAATATCATCAACAACAACTAAAAAATTATTTAAATCGAAATCTATTTCTTCGGAAAGCTGCAGCGCGGCTATTCCCGACCCGTTAACGTAAGTTGTAGGTTTTACCAAAAAAAAAGGGGAAGCAAACTTATCGCCGCTTCCCGCTATAAAATATTTCCCTTTGCCGGGGAGAAATTTCAAATTATGTTTTTCCGCAAACCTGTCAACAATTTCGAATCCTATGTTATGACGAGTTCCAACATATTCTCGTCCCACATTTCCGAGTCCGAAAATTATTTTTGGTTCATTAAGGATTTTTTATTCCTCCTCTTCGGAACCGCCTTTACCGATTACTTCAGGTTCAGCCGAAGCAGGAGCTTCTTCAGCTTCGGTATCAACTTCTTCTTCAACAGCTCCGATACAAGAAACTAATAAAGTATCATCGGTTTGCAGGAACGTGATATTCGGGACTTCCAAATCTCCTACGGTAATTGTATCTCCGATATTCAAACCGGACATATCAACTTCAATCGATTCGGGAAAGTGTTTCGGCAAACATTTAACCGCAACTTTATGAAGCGCTTTCTGAATTCTTCCGCCTTCCTTAACGCCGATTGCATCGCCGACAAAGTTAATCGGAACTTCAACTTCAATCTCTTCGCCGATAGTCATTCCGAGCAAATCAAAGTGAATAACTTTTTCAGAAACCGGATCGAACTGAACATCTTTCAATAAGCAAAGTGTTCCTTCTTTGCCGTCGATGCTTAAGTTAACGACATGGTTTTCCGATGTGTAAATAAGCGGATTAAGCTCATTTCCATGAACAATAATTGATACGGGATTTTCACCCTTTACGTAAAAAACGCCCGGTACCAAACCTTCTTTTCTAGCTTGATTCAACTCACCCTTGGTCTTAAAATCTCTTGACTTCGCGTTAATCTTAATTTCAGCCATAATGCATCACCTCTTTATATTATCATTTAACTTTTATTATTTTCAAACAATGAACTAACAGATTGATCTCTGTTGGAACGTAAAATTGCTTCCGCTAAAATATTGGAACTCGATTTAACTCGAATTTTCTCCCCGGTATAATCGCTTCGCAAAGGAATTGTATCGGTTACATAAAGTTTTTCGATTTCCGAGTTTTCAATTCTTTCGTAAGCCGCACCGGAAAGCACCGGATGTGTAACGGCTCCGTAAACTTTTTCGGCACCTCTTTCTTTCAATGCTTTTACAGCGTTAACGAAAGTGCCTGCCGTGTCTATAATATCATCAACCAAAAGAACATTTTTTCCTTCAACTTCGCCTATTATGTTCATCACTTCGGCAACATTTTGCGAAGGTCGTCTCTTATCAATTACAACTAAATTAGCGTCCAATCTTTTAGCGTAAGCTCTTGCTAATTTAATTCCTCCTACATCCGGCGAAACAATTGCCAAATTAGGGATATGATCTTCAATTACTCTGAAAAATATCGGAGAAGAGTAAAGATGATCAAACGGTATATCAAAAAAACCTTGTATCTGAGGCGCATGTAAATCCATTGTAATTATTTTATCAGCGCCGGCATGCGTAAGCATATTTGCAACAAGTTTTGCCGCAAGAGAAACTCGCGGCTGGTCTTTTCTATCCTGACGTGCATAACCGAAATAAGGAATAACCGCTGTTACACGTTTGGCGGATGATCTTTTTGCCGCATCAATCATTATTAAAAGTTCGAGAAGGTTTTCGGCGGGAGAGTTAGTCGATTGGACAATAAATACATCTCTGCCTCTAATATTCTCTTTATATTTTGTCCAAATTTCTCCGTCGCTAAATCGTTTAATTTCCACCTTTCCGGGTTCAATGCCGAGATAATTAACTATTTTTTCAGTTAATGCGCTGTTTGATGTTCCCGAAAAGACTCTTGGTCCAAAATCCATTTTAATAATATTATTTTAAATTGATACAGACACAAAATATAATGAAAAAAAAAAGGGATGTCAAACAATTCGATTTAGCCGATTTTTTGCGACTATTTTGTTTTTGCTACATTTTTCCTTTCAGCTGTGCATAATATTTTATTTTTTCGATAAATTCTTTACTGTCAATCGGTTTGGGAATATAATCCGTAGCCCCGGCATCAAGGCATTTTTCCCTATCCCCTTTCATGGCAAAAGCCGTAAGCGAGATAATAGGCGTGTCGCGATATTCCGGAATCTGACGAATTTTTTCAATTGCTTCAAAACCATTCATAATCGGCATCTGCATATCCATCAGAATAATATCGAAACGCTCCTTTTCCGCTAATTTTACCGCCTCTTCGCCGTTCTCAACAACGGCAATATTTTCAAATCCGTTTTTCTTCAATAAACGAGTTACGATTATCTGGGAATGCTTATAATCCTCCGCAAAAAGAATCCGGACGTCATCATCGGTTGTATCCTGAATAATTTCTTCAACTGTTTTCGGTTCCTCGTAACGACTAATCATCTGCTTAATCGTATCAGCCAAATCTTCGATGTTCGTACTTTTTTTACTGAGAAGTTCATCGAAAAGACCATCTATTTCCTGCAAATCTTCTCCGAAATTCTCCTTCCCCGTATAAATAATTATCGGGAGATTTTTAAATTTATCTTCCGATTTAATCAGTTTTATCAACTCAAAACCGTTCGGGTGAGGCATATCCAAATCGATAATTGCCAAATCTATATCTTTATCACGAATTAAATCCATTACGTTTGCGGAAATGTGTTCCGGAAGAGGCTTGAATCCGGCGGTGCTGACAGCTTGTGCAACAAGATTAAGCGTAGGCACATCATCGTCCACACAAAGCACGGTTGAGTTTTTATGCAGCTTGTAGCTTGTAAGCACTTCAACAAGATGATTGTAATTAATCGGTTTTGAAAAATATTCCATCGCTCCCATCATAAATGCTTTCTGCTCTTCAACTTCAACGGAACAAACAATTACCGGAGTGCCTTTCATATTCGGATGTTTTTTTATTTTGCGAAGCAGCTCCATTCCGTTTCCTTCGGGAAGCTCAATATCCAAAATCACAGCAAGAAATTTTTCTTTATCGAGAAGCTCAAATGTCTTTGCTTCGTTATTTACAATCGTCGGTTCATATCCCCATTTAACCAAATAATTTGAGAGCAACTTTGAAGTGGCGTAATCATCTTCGATAACTAAAATTGTATTCAGCTCCGCAGTCGGCTGCGGCAAAGATGAAAGCTGACTTTGAACTCCGGATACAAACTTAGGAATTAATGTAACGGTAAAATAGTTTCCATCTTCCTGATCCTCTACAAAGCCTATTTTCCCGCCGAGTTTTTCGATTATCGTTGAGAGATAAACAAACGAAAGACCGCTTATCGACAGCTTCGAAATGTCAACAAATTTCAGAATCCCGAAAGGCTCCAAAATTTTAGGCGTAAGGTTTAAGAATGATGCTTTTGCCGAATCTTTTATCCTAAAAACAATAAAATGATTTGAATCGACCTTTCCTTCAATTTCTATCTTACCGACTTTTACTATTTGAGATAATATTGTTAAAAATTGATTTATGAAAAACTTAAATTTTGATTTATCCAAAGAGATTTTTTCAGGCAGGGAATTATCGGGAGCAAAATAAAAAGAGATATTTTGATGACTTAACTTGCCGTTAAGAACATCAATGGTTTCCTTTATTACTTCTTTAACGTTTACATCGCTTTCTTTAATCTGAACATTTCCTTTCTGATATTTCATTATTTCATTGAATTCGTTAATTGTAATCAGAAGTCGATGTGCGTTTTCCTTAATAGTATCAATGTATGAAGCTTGTACGGGAGAAATGGATTCATCCCCGAGTATAGAACAGGAGCCGACAATCGCGTTAACCAACGAGCGAAATTCTACTGTTGAAGTCTGCACAAGATTAAAAATATTATTTTCACTTGTTACCACTCCGCCTCTGGAATTTAGCCAAATAAGCAAAAGATTTTTAATGTATTGTCCGAGAATCTTTACGGCATCGTTTTCATTCGGGGAGAAAGGATTTTGCTTTGCAACACGAACTACAATATTATTAGTTAAATCAACGCGAAACGAGACTGAAATTTCGTGGGCGGGGACATCGCTAATGTTTAGCATACAATTTGAATTATCGGAAATAGAGAACTCCTCATTTGTGTTTACATCAACACAATTTTCCGAAGAATAATTATCTCCGAGATGAAAAGATTTTTTTACGCCTGAAGATTTTCCGAGCAATGCTAATTTTTGACCTTCAATCTTAAATATCGCAAGAGCATGCAGCCCGAATTCCTGCACTAAAAAATTACACAACTCATCAACAAAAATATCACGTCCGTTCCTCGCGTGCTTAATCATTCCGTTGAATTGTAAAAGTGTTGTTAACTTAGACCCTTGTACCATTGTATTTTCCCTTTTCCCAAAAATTAATTTTCGATTCCCGATTTAAATATAACGTTATTAAATAATTATCGGAAGAAATTGAAAAAAATTAATCCCCCGCCATAAAAGACGAGGGAAAAAATCTAATCGCTTGCCATAATAAATAACGGTTTGTATTCAAAACTTTTGTAGAACGGACGCAATCTTTCCGTGTTGTAATATTTTGAAACATCAACCGATTTTTTGAAGCTGGTAATAATTTCTATCTGCTGATTATCATACCTTCCGTTTTTAAGTGTAACAAGTCTTCCGGTTCTTCCTTCAAGAATTAAATCAAGCGCAAGATTACCGAACGCCATCGGAACGATTGAATCGATTGCATCGGGATTGCCACTGCGCACAAGATAACCCAATCTCTGATTAATTACATTTATCCTTTTTCCGTCATTATATTTCGGAGAAAGGTCCTTAAGTTTTTGAGAAATCACATCGCCGATACCGCCGAGTTTCTTATGTCCGAACATATCTTTTTCCTCGTTTTCAAAAACCATTTCATCAATCCCTTTCGGCATAGCTCCTTCCGATACAAGAACAACGGAATATTTACTCGGGTTAGTGTATCTGTCACGAACCATTAATTCGGTTAATCTTTCAATATCAAATTGATATTCCGGAATAACGCACCTGTTTGCAGCGCCCGCCATAGTAGGAAGCAATGCCGTAAATCCGGCATAACGCCCGAAAACCTCAATCACCAGAAATCTTTCGTGCGAACCTGCGGAAGTGCGCAAGTTGTGCGTCATTTCGATAGTGCGCGTTACGCAAGTACTGAACCCAATGCAGTAATCCGTTCCGGGTACATCATTATCCATTGTCTTCGGGATAGCAACTACTTTTAAGCCTTCCTGATGTAAGCGTACGCCGTAGCTCAAAGTGTCGTCTCCGCCGATAGGAATAAGATAATCAATTCCGAGAAACTCGAGATTTTTAATCACTTCCGGAGTTAAGTCATTCACATCGTCGTTATATGAATCGCGCAAATGTTTAGGCACCAACGCTTTTGGGACGGTTGAGGGACGCGTACGTGAAGTATGAAGAAAAGTACCGCCGGTTCTTCCGGTTCGGTTTACAATCTCCTCGGATAGTTTTATAAAATTATTCGAGTTATCATATTTTTCATCTCGAACAACATCAATCAATCCTCCCCAGCCTCGACGAAGTCCATATACTTCATAGCCTTCGCGGATAGCGCGAATAGTAATTGCACGAATTGCGGGATTTAACCCGGGGACGTCTCCGCCGCCGGTTAATATTGCAATTCTTCCTTTGATTTTATTTGCAGCCATAATATCTCCTAAAATATTTTTTATTAATTTTCTATAAATTCTCTTTTTTTATCATATTAAAATATTCCTTAGTCATCTTCTTAAGTTGCGGAGCAAGAAGAATAATAGCGATTAAATTCGGGAAAGTCATAAAACCGAGAGCCGCATCTCCGAATCCCCAAACCGCTTCAAGCTGGGCAATCGCGCCGAGAAAAACAAAAAACAAAAAGACCCATCTGTAGTAAGGAATAGCTTTTTCCCCGAATAAATATTCGGTTGAGCGATCCCCGTAAAACGACCAGCTGATTGCCGTTGAGATTGCGAAAAGAGCAACCGCAATTGTTATTATCTTATCTCCGTATGGGAAAAGCCAAGCCAACCCTTCCTTAAATGCAAAAGCCGTAAGAACGCTGCTGTTAAGAAGCTGTCCCGTAAAATTAGGGTCAATCCTTTCAACATAAAATTGCGTATGATGCCAAGCGCCGGTAATAATTATCGAAAGTCCGGTTAAAGAACAAATGATTATCGTATCAATGTAAGGTCCCAACATTGCAACAACGCCTTCTCGAATCGGGTATTTGGTTTTCGCTGTTGAATGTGCAATCGGGGCGCTTCCCTGTCCTGCTTCGTTGGAATAGAGTCCGCGCTTAATTCCCCAAAGCATTGAATTCATAAATACGAGAAACGTACCGCCTCCGACACCTGCAATTTGAGCAGGCGGATTAATTGCATATTCGAAAATCAAACCGAAAGATTTTCCTAACTCGGGAAGGTTAGCCAACAAAATAAGCAATGCGGCAAGGAAATAAAACGCCGCCATAAAAGGAGTTAAGAAGCCGGTAACGTTTCCGATTCTTTTTATCCCGCCGATAATTACGGCTCCGACAATCAGAACTAATACTATCCCCGTTATAAATTGCAAAGGTGAAACTCCGAAACCGCTAAAAATAGTTAGTTTGTGAGTTAAGAACACATTCGTTCCCAAAACATTGGCAAACTCGGAATAAATTTGGTCGGAAACCGTAAACGCTTGTATTGCGTTACCCGTTGCAAAAGAGCAAATAATCGCAA
Organism: uncultured Melioribacter sp.; assembly: GCA_964387835.1. Classification (GTDB taxonomy): domain Bacteria; phylum Bacteroidota; class Ignavibacteria; order Ignavibacteriales; family Melioribacteraceae; genus WGAL01. Next base: position 2,789 of record CAYLYR010000056.1, on the reverse strand, counting down.
AACTCGCAAAGGCTATCGCCATCCACTTCCATTTTGGTCCTAATCCGTTTTCGATTGTGTACATCGGTCCGCCGGCAACATTACCGTTTGCATCGAATTTTCTGTACTTAAGCGCCAAAGCGCTTTCGGCAAACTTTAATGATGTTCCGAAAAATGCGGTAATCCACATCCAGAAAAGAGCGCCGGGACCGCCGTAATAAAGCGCGGTTGCAACTCCCGCGATATTACCGATTCCCACTGTAGCGGAAAGCGCCGTAGATAAAGCTTTAAAATGATTCAAATCCCCCTCATCGTTCGGATCATCAAACTTGCCTGCGATAACTTTTATTCCATGCCACAGAAATCTTATTTGGGGAACGCCGAGTTTTAACGTGATATAAATTCCCGTACCAACGAGAGCAATCACCATTAAAGGAATCATACCGAGCGGCAGACTTTTTGACGGAATATTTCTGATAAAATCGAAATTGCCCGGGAAAGTCCAGATCGCTTCGTAAAAACCGATTCCGCCTACAATTAAAATAACGAAAATGATTAAGAAAGAAATTAAGCCGTATTTCGTTCTGTTCTGCATAAACTCTCCGGTTTATTAAATGATTCCGATTGATTTCAAGAAAATAACAGTAATAACTACAGGAGCAAAATATTTAATAAAAATTTTCCAATAAAGCGTGAACCAGCCGAATTTATTAAAAAATCCTTCCGCTCCTTCTTTTAGCGATTCGACGGCATTCTCCGTTTTCCAGAAGTATCCCACAAAGAGAGAAATCAACAACCCGCCGAGAGGCAGCAAAATATTAGCGGAAAGGAAATCGACAGAGTCGAAGAAGTTTCGCCCGAAAATACGGAAGTCTGACAACACATTATATGAGAGCGCGCTCGGAAGCCCGATAAGAAAAGTAACCGTACCGAAGACCAAAACCGCTTTTTTTCTCGACCACCCTTTCTCATCAACAAAATAAGCCGTGATAACTTCGAGAAGTGAAATTGCCGATGTCAGCGCGGCTATTGTAAGTAGGATAAAGAAAAGTATCGAGAAAATATATCCGCCGGGCATTTTGGTAAAAACAACAGGAAGAGTATAAAAAATTAATCCGGGTCCGGAATCGGGACGCATACCGGTTGCAAATACCGCCGTAAAAATTGCGATACCGGCGAACAACGCAATAAGAGTATCGAGCGTTACAATTTCAAATGCGGAAACAGGAATATTATCAGATTTGCTCATA
>CAYLYR010000056.1:0-1550 GCA_964387835.1 uncultured Melioribacter sp. | reverse complement strand
CCGTAAGTGAGCATAGCTCCCATGCCGAGAGAAAGTGTGAAAAACGCCTGCCCGAGAGCAAGTAAAATTGTTTCTCCCGTTACGGCGCTCCAATCGGGATACCATAAAAATTTCATTCCCTCCGAAGCTCCGTCGAGTGTAAGTCCGCGTACAACAAGAACCAACATTAATAAAAACAAGAGCGGCATTAAAATTTTACTTCCTTTCTCAATTCCCTTTTGGACGCCGAAAATTACAACAAACATCGAAAGCGCCATAAACAAAGCGAAGTAACCGACAATCCACCAAACATTTTCAATTAAGGAATTAAAATAATGTCCGGCTTCGGCGGGAGTTTTAAAATCAAAAAAAACGCCTTTAATTGATTCAACAATATAACCTAAAGACCAACCGGCAACCACGGCATAATAAGATAAAATTAAGAAACCGGCCAAAACTCCCATTCCGCCGACAGCAGTCCAAAACTTTGAGCCGTGTGAGAGTTTTTTGAAAGCCCCTACCGGATTAAGGCTTGTTGTTCTTCCGATTAAGACTTCGGCAATTAACACCGGAAGTCCGATAACGAGAATACTAATTAAATAGATAAAAACGAATGCGGCTCCTCCGTTATCGCCGGCAATATAAGGGAACTTCCAGATATTTCCCAATCCGATTGCCGAGCCGGCAGCAGCAAGAATAAATCCGATTTTCGACCCCCATTTTTCACGCTTTACATCCTCAGCCATTCTACTTCCTTTTTAAGATTTATTTTCCGGTATTTTAGTTTCGCAATATAGTAAATTTAGATGAAAAACTTAATTTCAAGGATACGACGGGATTAATAATATTTTGATTTGCAAAAAATAAATTCCAAAAACCAATTAGAGGTCAGTGGTCAGCTTACAGCGTTCTCACTGAGTCTGCGACAGTGAAAGTCCGGTGGACGGTCATGTTAACCAATGTGTTTATCAATTAGGCGGTTGCAAATATTTAAATGTGTCGTAACCGATTCACCGATTTACAGTGCAGTGCAAGTTTGCGAAAAACTGAAAACCGTGCTTTCTTCTTAAAACGATTAAAATATTTCAATCATCCCGCAAATGTGATGCAGAACTCACACTCCTCCGGAAATGAAACAATTGCTTGATTTAATATTATAAAAACTTTACTTTATGATTAAAATATTAATAAATCCTATTCGGGATGAGAGTAAAACTAATTTCCATATTGTTTTTGATTTTTCTTTTCGGCTGCATAAAAGAAAAACATCAAGAAAAACCGGCTTCCGTCGAAACCGTGTCGATGAAAAATTACTATTCCGATTTACAACAAATAAAAGAGCGGGATACGCTTATTGCGCTTACCGGATTCAATGCATACAGCTACTTTATTTATCGCGGTCAGCCGATGGGATATGAATATGAACTCTTAAATCTTTATGCAAAACATTTGGGCGTTCATCTTAAAATAAAAGTTCTTAGAAATATAAACGATATGTTTGCCTCTCTGATTAAAGGAAAAGGAGACATAATCGCATATAGTTTAACCGTTACAAGTCAGCGGAAAAAACT
>CAYLYR010000055.1:0-11006 GCA_964387835.1 uncultured Melioribacter sp. | reverse complement strand
TTTTCAGCTCGTCAATTGTTTCGTCGGTAACAAGTTCAAAGTAAGTGTAAATCAGTTCATCGGGAATCGACAACGTTTTACCGTACATATTTTGCGGAGTTTCATCAATCCCGATATAATTGTCGTAAGATTTGCTCATCTTCTCGGTTCCGTCGGTACCTACGAGCAAAGGCATTGTTAAAATTATTTGCGGTTCGATGTCGTATTCTCTTTGAATATCGCGTCCGACGAGCAAGTTAAACTTTTGGTCGGTCCCTCCAAGTTCAACGTCCGATTTAATAGCAACCGAATCCATGGCTTGCGCAAGCGGATATAAAATTTCATGCATGCTGATTGGAATTCCCGATTTAAATCGTTTTGTGAAATCATCCCGCTCCAACATTCTTGCAACAGTATATTTGGAGGCAAGTTTAATCACATCTTCAAAGTTCATTTTCCCGAGCCATTCCGAATTGTAAACGATTTTGGTCTTCTCAGGATGAAGAATTTTATATGCTTGTTTAAGATAGCTTTCCGCATTTGCTTTTGCCTCTTCAAAGGTAAGAGGCGGTCTCGTTTGATTTCGTCCGCTCGGGTCGCCAATCATCGCAGTAAAGTCGCCGATAATTAAAATTGCCTGATGTCCGAGTTCCTGAAACTGAGCTAATTTTCTCAGAACAACAGAGTGTCCGAGATGTAAATCGGGACGTGTCGGGTCGCAGCCGAGTTTAATATTTAAAGGTTTGTTTTCCTTGAATGATTTGGTTAATTTATCTTTTAATTCCTCTTCCGGAATGACTTCAACCGCTCCTCGTTTTATTATTTCCAATTGATTCTCAACCGGCATAAATTTTATCTCTTTCAAAATGAATCTCCTAAAGTTTTATTCTTCTTTCCAAATTTCTTTGTACATCTCTCTTGGCAATATCTTCCCGTTTGTCGTAAGTCTTTTTACCTTTTGCAATTGCCAACTCAACTTTAACTTTCCCATTCTTAAAATATAAGCGAAGCGGAATAAGCGTATTACCTTTTTCTTCAATTGCTTTCCTGATTTTACGTATTTCGCTTTTATGAAGAAGCAGTCTTCTTTTTCTTGTCGGTTCGTGATTGTTAATATTTGCTTGCTTATAAATTCCGATGAAAGCGTTTAAAAGCCAAACTTCGCCATCTATAATAACGGCATAAGCGTCCGTTAAATTGGCGTTACTTTGCCTAAGGGCTTTTACTTCGGAGCCGACAAGTGAAATTCCCGCTTCATAAGTTTGCAGAATATGATATTCGTGACGGGCTTTTCTGTTACTGGTAATATTTTTATTGTTTTTATCTTCAGCCATAATAAATCGAGTTCCAAATTTATTCCTATGAACTACAATATGCAAACTTAAAATATGATAACGTTATAATTATTTATTAATATTCATATAAAAATCATATTTTTGTAAATAAAAATTGTAATATAATATGAAAATAGATTTATCATTTTTACCCGAAGATATAATTCCCAAAAGCATCAAAGAATTAATGCACGAGGAATTTGAATATCCGTACGTGGATGAAAAAATTTACGCTAAAAACTTTCTTAAAAGTAAGAGGCACGGACAAGAAGCAAGCCCGCCCGATGAAATAAGGGAAAAACGTAGAGAAAACTTTTATCGTTTAGAGAAAGAACTCATTAGGTTAGGATGCTTGATGAAAAAGGCTCATAAGGAGGCAATGGCGGAATTAATTTTTAAGTATCTCGTTGAAATAGGGAGCAAATTCGCTAAGCCTAAAGAAGAGCTTGTAAAGTATTATCAAAAGACAAACAACAAGCGCTGCATGAAATGGATTATTAAAAGGATTAACGACCAATTGAAATGCGAACATGTTGAAGAGGAAAACAAGAAATTAAAGCAGCTTAAAAAGAAAATCGAGAAAGCTTCGGAGAAGAAAAAGAAAGTCGGGAAATAAGTTTTCCCGTTAAAAAATAAAGTTAGCGGTTAATTAAAAATTGGTAATGATTAAACAATTATCAGTTTTTGTCTCAAATTTCAAAAGCAGGAACTTTAAACTTTTCATTATTATTAAGATTACTTTTTTTTATTAAAAACATTCGGAAAAAAATGAACGAAATCTTTTATTCATATTTTGAATCGCCAATCGGATTCATCGAAATTATTGCCGATAAAAATAATTTGAAGTCGGTTAACTTTATTGAGGAACTTCCCGAAGAAAAAAGGAAGGGGAACAAGATAACAATTTCCACTCGTAAGCAGCTTAAGGAATATTTTGCGGGGAAGCTGAAAAAGTTTAACGTTCCGATTTCATTTAACGGAACGGAATTCCAAAATAAGGTTTGGAAAGCTCTCACCGGTATTCCTTACGGAAGCGTTGTAACGTATTCCGATATTTCTAAAATAATCGGAAACGATAAGTCTGTTCGTGCGGTCGGTTCGGCTAACGCCAAAAATCCGATCTCGATTATCGTACCCTGCCACAGAGTAATTGCCAAAAGCGGAAAGCTTTCCGGATACGCCGGCGGAATTGAGCGGAAGGAATGGTTAATTGAGCATGAAGCAAAAACGACTGGGAAAAAGTAATTATGTTTTTACAGAAGGAAATTAAGTTAGCCCCGAGAAATCGCGGGTTTCATCTTATCACACATGAATTGCTTGCGGCAATTCCGGAGCTTGCAGATGTTGAGAAAGGAATTGCAAACATTTTTATTAAACATACTTCAGCTTCTCTAACTATTAACGAAAATGTTTCTCCCGAAGTTAAGACCGACTTGAAAAACTATTTCGATAAACTTGTTCCCGATTCTCTCCCTTATTTTGAACATACAATCGAAGGTCCCGACGATATGTCGGCGCACGTAAAATCTTCCTTACTCGGATACTCGCTAAATATTCCCGTTACAAACGGCGCTTTTAATCTCGGAACTTGGCAGGGAATTTATCTCTGCGAACATCGTCACCATGGAGGCTCAAGGAAAGTAGTTATAACAGTCTTCGGAGAATAAAATATAATTAAATAATTTTTTCCTCATAAGTAGAGGACGATATGATTAAAGAAACGGAAATAACATTACTGCCGACCAACATTAACAACAATGATTTGATACGCAAGCTGGTTTTGAAAAAACTCGGAATCAGCGCCGGAGATTTATCCGGAATTAAAATTCTAAAAAGTTCAATCGATGCAAGGAAAAAGCCTGTTTACCGTTTACGGATTGCTGCTTTTATAAATGAAAAGCCGGTTGACGATTTTACTGAATTCCGATTCAAGAATTCCGAGAACGGGAAACGTGTGATAATTGTAGGAAGCGGACCGGGCGGACTTTTTGCGGCGCTTCGTCTTTTGGAAGCCGGAGTAAAACCGATTATTTTTGAAAGAGGAAAAAATGTTAGGGAAAGACGCTTTTCCTTACGTGATATTATGCTGGATGGAATTGTTGATGAAAATTCCAATTACAGTTTCGGAGAAGGAGGCGCCGGTACGTATAGCGACGGTAAACTTTACACACGTAGTTTAAAAAGAGGAAACGTAAAAAGAATTTTGGATTTACTAATCTATAACGGAGCCGAGGAAAATATAGCGATTGATTCACATCCGCACATCGGCTCGAATAAGCTTCCTAAGATTGTTGAAAGAATGCGTGAAACTATTATCAAATACGGCGGAGAAGTCCATTTTAATTCCAAAGTTACTGATTTTATTATCGAGGGAAATAAGATTCTCGGAGTAATAGTTAATAACGAAACCGAAGTAACGGCGGATGCAGCGCTTGTAGCGACCGGACATTCCGCAACCGATATTTGGCAAATCTTCGAAAACCACAATTTACGCTTGGAAACAAAACCTTTTGCGCTTGGAGTGAGAATTGAACATCCTCAAGAATTGATTGATGCGATTCAGTACAAGGTTAAACCTCGTCCTTTGAATTTGCCCGCTGCATATTATTCATTAACGAACAATGTTAAGGGGAAAGGCGTTTACTCGTTTTGCATGTGCCCGGGCGGAGTTATTGTTCCGGCTTCAACTTCGAATAAGGAATTAGTCTTAAACGGGATGTCGGTTTCCAAAAGAAATTCTCCCTTTGCTAATTCCGGAATTGTAGTCTCGGTAGATGAAAAAGATTGGAAAACATTTTCACGGTTCAAACATTTTTCCGCACTTAAATACAGAGAAGAGATTGAGAAGAAATCTTTTGCTGCCGGAGGTGGAAAGATGAAAGCTCCGGCGCAGCGGGTAACCGATTTTGTGAAAGGAAAAATATCATTCGATTTGCCCGGAACATCTTATAAACCGGGGATTGTTTCTTTCGACTTGAATAAAATCTTCCCTAAAAATATTGCGCTCGGTTTGAAAATTTCGCTTACAGAGTTCGGGAAAAAAATGAAAGGTTACTTTACGGAAGAAGCAATTATTTTAGCTCCCGAAAGCAGAACAAGTTCGCCGGTGAAAGTTCCTCGTGACAAAGAAACAAGAATGCATATCGATTGCGAAGGATTGTTTCCGGTTGGTGAAGGCGCAGGTTATGCCGGCGGAATAGTCTCATCGGCAATTGACGGTGAAAACTCCGCTAATGCAGTTATTAATTTTCTCGGGATTGATTAAAAACGGTTATTCTTGATTCCTGTCACAGCCGGGAATTTATTTGCTCTCTAAAAGTTGCTATTTTATAATAAATCGAATATATTTATGGTTATGAAAAAGATTGGACTTACAATATTTGCTGTTGCGCTAATATTTGCAACGATTCAAAACTTCGGGGATGCATTTCTTTCAATGTTTAACGGTAGGAGCGAAGGCGACAACATAGTCCTGACGTGGCAAACCGGAGAAGAAAACGGCGTTAAACAATTTGTAGTTGAAAGAAAAACAGTGAACAGTTCCTTTTATGATTTGGGAAGTGTAATTGCCAAAGGAAGTAATTCCGTTTATACTTATGTTGACCAAGATGCTTTTAACAAAGGAAGTGATTTGCTTTTTATTTATAGATTAAAAATGGTCCCGAACAATCCGAACGTTCCCCCTACATTTTCAAAAGAAGTTACAGTTTCACATAATGTTTCCAGCGTTAAGCGTACTTGGGGAAGCATTAAAGCTTTATTCAGATAATCTCTGATGATACACACCGAAATCCCTATTATTCTTGCTTCCAAATCGCCGAGAAGAAAACAATTGCTGCGTCAAATCGGATTGAATTTTAAGGTAAAATCTTTTGATATTGATGAAAATTTTACAGCGAATGATAACCCGATTAAGTCGGTTAAAAAATTAGCGATACAAAAACTTGAAGCGGCTAAGGAAAAAATAAAAAACTCAATTGTAATTACAGCTGATACCATAGTCGTTTTGGACAAAAAAATTATCGGGAAGCCGAAAGATAAAACCGAAGCTGTTAAAATGTTAAAGAAGTTAAGCGGAAACAAGCATTATGTTTATTCCGGCTTTGCAATTTATAACGGCGTAACCGGCAAGACAGTTGTCGATTATGAAAAGACATGCGTTAAATTTCGTCGGCTGTCAGATCCGGAAATTAAAGAGTATGTTGAAACCGGCAAACCGTTGGATAAAGCCGGCGCATACGGGATACAGGAAGATTACGGAGCTGTATTTGTCGAAAAGATTTCCGGTGATTATTATAATGTTGTAGGGTTGCCTTTATCTAAATTTTATCTGAGATTAAAAGAAATTTTGTAATTGGGAAAGTATAAAAAGTATATTATTCCCACAATAATTTTCGCGGCGGCTTTTTATATCGCACTCTCTTTTTACGGTAACATCGATAGACTTGGTGAGATTTTTGAAAACTTCAATTGGGCGGTTCTTCCACTTCTTCTTATTATTTCTCTTCTCAATTTTTTTTTCAGATTCATTAAATGGCATTTCTATTTGAAAGGAATTTCATCCGACGTTAGCGGATTTGAATCATATCTTATTTTTAATTCTGCGATGTCGCTCAGCTTTACTCCGGGCAAGGTGGGCGACTTTATTAAAACTTATTTTCTGAAAGAGACAAAAAACCTTGAAGTAAGTAAGACGGCGGCAATTGTTTTTGCAGAAAGAGTTACCGATATGGTTTCACTTTTACTGATTACTATTTTCGGCGCTTATTCATACGGCTACGGATTAAATGTAATTCTTGTTTTGTCAACTCTTTTTTTCGTACTGATTCTGCTGTTAAGTTTTCGCGGTATCGGAGATTTTCTTGCCGATAAATTAGCGGGAATAAAACTCTTGGGGAAAATTATTGAACCGTTTAGAACCGCTTATATAACGTCGGGAGAACTTCTGCATCCCGTAAAACTTATTTTGATGACGGCTCTGACAGTTATTGCTTGGGGAATTGAATGTTTGGGATTTTACATAATTCTCTTTAATTTTAATGTTCAAGTTTCTTACTATAATGTTTTGTTTATTTATTCATTTTCAATCCTTGTAGGTTCCGTTTCAATGTCTCCTGCTGGATTGGGATTTACCGAAGGTTCATTAACATATTTGTTAATTAACAATAACGTTAAGAAAGATATTGCCGTTGCTTCGGTTATTTTAATTCGTGTAGTTACGTTATGGTTTTCTGTTTTGGTTGGATTGATAAGTTTATTTTTCTATAAAAAACATGAAACAAAAATTACAAATAGTTGATATAATTGGTAAATTAATAAGATAGATTTTTTCTGTTTTTTGAAAAATACAATTTAGAAATAAAGGAGGTTGAAATGGCAACTGACAACGAAGGTCTGGGAAAAGGGATGTTAATCGGTTTCTTAACCGGTGGAATAGTCGGGGCGGTAATCGGTTTACTTTACGCTCCTAAATCGGGAAAAGAATTAAGAGGCGACATCAAAGAAAAATCGGAAGATTTACTTGAAGAAGCACAGAATGTTCTTTCCGATGCGAAGGTAAAAGCCGATGAAATGATGAACGAAGGGAAAAAGAAATCGGAAGAAATGGTTGCCGAGACTAAGGAAAAAGTTAATGAGCTTTTATCCGAAGCCGAAGAGATTCTTGATGAAGCAAAAAAAAAAACGGATAACGCAATCGGAGTAGGAAAAGATAAGTTGTCCGAAAAAAGCGAAAAGTTAAAATCGGCGGTTAAAGCTGGAATCGATACTTTTAAAAAAGAAAAAGTAGGAAACGAAACCGCCGAAGAACCGAAGGACGAAAATAATGAGCCTGCTTAACATACTCTTAGCGGCGCTTATAATTGCGGCAATCGTTCTGATTGTTTTTGTGATTAAATTTTTAAAGGACTTAACGGAATCACTTAAATTAACGGTTGATTCCGTTAAGAACCTTGAACAAGATATTGAAGAAATTAAAAATGAATTAACTCCCACCTTAAAAAACATCAATGAAATATCCGAAAAAGGGGCTGAACTTACTGCGAGAATTGAAACTGATTACAGCTTCGTGGGTTCGCTTATTGCCAATTTAAGGGAAATATTTGCTAAGGAGAGAAACGGCTCCAAGAGTGTTGAAGTTTCGGAGGCACGCATTAACGAGACAATTAAAAATTTAAAGGCAATTTCCAAAGGAGCAAGAACATTTTTAAATACTTTGAGGAATAGAAAATAGTAGATTAATTCAGGAGGAAAATTGAAAGAGTACAAAGCTGACGCGATAAAGAATATCGCATTTATCGGACACGGCGGTAGTGGAAAAACATCATTAGCTGAACTTATGCTTTTTACTGCCGGAATAACAAACAGAATAGGTAAAGTGGAAGAAGGGAATACAATTTCCGATTTTAATTCAAATGAAATTGAAAGGCAGATTTCAATTGCAGCAACTCCGATGCACTTGGAATGGGAAAATAAAAAGATAAACTTTATCGATACTCCGGGTTATACTGATTTTATCGGACAAATATATGCGGCTCTTCATGTTGCCGATATTGCAATTCCTGTTGTTAAGTCCGTTGAAGGCGTTGAAGTAGGAACCGAAGCGGTTTGGGAAATTGTTAAGAAAAACCATATCGGCGGTGCGGTTGTTATCAATAAAGTAGATAACGAACATTCCAACTTCGACAATGCTTTTGAAATGGTTAAAGATAGATTGAGCGGAGACGCAACGATTATTACTTTTCCCGTTACGGAAGGTCATTCGTTTAATTCGGTAATCGACATTGTAACAATGAAGCAATACACATACGGAGAAGCCGGTTCAAAAAAAGTAACTGAATCCGATATTCCCGCCGACCTTAAAGAAAAAGCGGAAGCATTGCATGAAGAATTAATTGAGAAAATTGCGGAATCGGATGAAGATTTAATGAATAAATTTTTCGAGGAAGGTTCGTTAAATGATGAAGATTTGGCAAAGGGAATTAAAGTCGCTATGCTGAACGAATCGTTCGTTCCCGTTTTTGCCGTTGCCGCAACTGCCGGAGTCGGCGTAAATAATTTCATGGATTTTGTAGTAAACTTCTTCCCATCGCCATCCGACCAAAAACCGTTAATCGGAAAATTGAATGATGACGACGTGGAAATAAAAGTAGATGAAAACGGCGAGCCTGTTCTTCAAGTATTCAAAACCATGTCGGAACAACATGTCGGCGAGCTTTCAATTTTCAAAGTTTATTCCGGTGTTTTGGAATCGGGAATGGATTTGCTGAATACAACGCGTGACAAAGTTGAAAGATTGGGACAGATGTTTTTAGTAAACGGCAAAGAACGTACCGAAATATCAAAAGTTTCAGCCGGAGATATTGCGGCGGTTGTAAAATTAAAAGATACGCACACCGGCGATACGCTTGCTTCAAAGAATTTTCCGGTGAAATTGCCCGAAATTGTTTTCCCGGAATCGGTTATCAGAGCTGCTCTTAAACCGAAATCAAAAGGGGATGAAGATAAAATTTCATCGGGACTTCATACTGTACACGAAGAAGACCCGACTCTTTCGGTTCATTTCGATCCCGAGCTTAAACAGACGATTATTGCCGGACAAGGCGAACTTCAGCTTGCCTTAGCGGTTAAAATGCTGAAGGACAGATACGGCGTGGAAGTTGATTTGGTTGAACCGAGAATTCCTTATCGTGAAACTATAAAAGGCGTTGCAGAAGATGCCGAGTACAAACATAAAAAGCAATCGGGCGGACGCGGACAGTACGGGCACGTTCATCTTAAATTGGAACCGGTTCCGAGAGGCACAGGATTTGAATTTGTTGACGCAATTGTCGGCGGAGTTGTTCCGGGCAGATTTATTCCGGCTGTGGAAAAAGGAATCCGTGAAATTATGGAGAAAGGTATTTTAACCGGCTCAAAAGTTATTGATATTAAAGTAACTTTATTTGACGGTACTTTTCATAATGTCGATTCCGACGAAATGTCATTTAAAATCGCTTCTTCACAAGCGTTTAAGAAAGGCTTCCTAAGCGCAAAGCCTGTAATATTAGAACCGATTTATGATATTACGGTTAAAGTTCCGGAAGAATTTATGGGAGACGTTATGGGAGATATTTCATCTCGCCGCGGTAAAATCTCAGGTATGGATTCCGAAGGTCCTTTCCAAATTATTAAAGCGAAAGTTCCGTTAGCCGAGCTTTACAAATATTCTACTCATCTTCGCAGTTTAACTTCCGGGCGAGGAATTCACATGAGAAGTTTCTCTCATTATGAAGAAGTTCCTAAGGAAATCGAAAAGAAAATTATTGAAGCTTACAACAGCGAAGAAGAATAATATTTAGAAAAAATAAATTTCTCTACTTTTAAGACTCTTTTACTTAATTACGATTTTGTAAAAGAGTCTTTTTGTAGAAACCATTTGATAAAATAATTATTGACGTTCCGTTTCCCGATGAAATCGGAATGAAGAATCTGCATCTTAACATTTGCAAAAAAGCTGATTACGAGATTCTTCGTTTGCCGTTCCTTTTGCGGAATGACAAATTTTTTTCTTCTTATAAAATCTGATAAAGTCATTTTAAGATGATATTTCCTAAGCTTTTTTGCAGCAATTAAAAGAGGTAAAAAATATGGACAAAATGTGGTCGCCTTGGCGTTCTCAGTATATCGATTCCTTCAAAGATAAAAGTGAAGATGAATCTTGTGTCTTCTGTTCCGCACAGAATGAAAAAATTGAGAATGAACGTAGTCTGAAAGTTTACGAAGGAAAAGAAGCGTTCGTGATAATGAATCTCTATCCGTACAATAACGGACATACAATGGTTGTGCCGCGTCGTCATCTTTCGGATTACGGCGAACTTACCGAAAGCGAGCGAAGTGAAATTGCAATGCTTATTGATAAAACAATTAAAGCGCTTAAAAGTGTATCTTCACCTCAGGGATTTAATGTAGGCGCTAACATAGGAAAAGCCGCAGGCGCGGGAATTGATCAGCATCTTCATTTTCACATTGTTCCTCGTTGGATGGGCGATACTAATTTTATGCCTGTTCTCGGGGAAGTAAAAGTAATTTCGGAAGAGCTTTCAAAAACAAAGAAAGCTTTAATTGAAGCATTTGCCGAATTAGGGTAAAATGGAAAAGCGAATTCTATCGGCTGTTAACGGATTTAAAGAAGTTCTCTCTTCAGTAGAAATTAATGCGGTTCTTGAGTCGAATCTTAGAACACTTTTACCTAACGAATATGAGATAGTTCAATTCCCGCTATCGGATGGCGGCGATGGGTTTCTCGATTCTTTGAAAATGAAGTTCGCCACTCGGAGTTTAACCTATCAAATTAATTTCCCTTATGATTCCACTGAGAAACTTGATGTTGTTGTTGAGCTTGATACATCAAAGAAGAGACTATTTATCGAATCGGCAAAAGCGCTTGGACTTAATCTCGTTGAAGAAGAAAAAAGAAATCCGCTGGAGCTTACTTCACGAGGGTTAGGTGAATTGCTTAAGCAAATTAAGGAGCAGACGGAATCGGGAGAAGTTAATGTCGATGAAGTTATAATCGGACTCGGAGGTTCCGCAACTCAGGATTTAGGATTGGGAGCTTTATCGGTTTTCGGAGTTCGACTTTTCCATTTTGCAAAATATATTCCGGTGGAACCGAAATTCTTTTCCCGCGCAGATAGGATTTCATATAATAAG
>CAYLYR010000054.1:0-11153 GCA_964387835.1 uncultured Melioribacter sp. | reverse complement strand
TCCATTGGGCGGATACAAAAGATAAAATGTGTCGTAACCGATTCATCGGTTTTTAATGTCGTGCAAGTTTGCCTAATATACAAAACCGGTGAACCGTAAGCCAAACATCGGAATGCGAAGCAATCTCCGAGAAAGTTAAACAATCGACAATAATCCGGGAGATTGCTTCGTCATCCTGCTGTTGCCGGATTCCTCGCAATGACGAAGGGGGAAAAAAGGACTGTCATTGCGAAGCCGTCTTGTCGGCTTCGCAATGACACAACCTTTACAAACTTTGAACTTCGCTCCGGTTGAAATGACAGCAAAAGTGAGTTTTCGTCGGTCAGTTCTCTTCCGTTACCAATGGATTTATCCATTGGGCGGACGGTAACTGCAAAATTATTTCTTTTACGGACTACATCCGCAGCTACCAACTCCCCAGTCCACCAAGGTTAACTCCGGGCGGATTCGATAAGATATGGTAAATTATTATCGCATCAATTGAAAGACCTACAAGGAACCCTGTCAACATTCCATTCTTATTGTTCGTTATCGAAATCCGAGATATTTCATTTTGAGGAAAAGAAACTTTTTCATTATTCGAGTAAAGCGACAAAATCGGTAATTTCAGTTCGTCCCTATCAGAAATAAGAGGAAAATCCGGTTGTTGAATAATTTTTTTTATCGGCTTCAGATAGTAGATATAACTATTTCCGGAGGATAAGAATTTAATTTGATTAAAACGAGTAAAATTAATCTCCCCGTTACCATCTCGCCCAAAAAGCCCTTTCTTGTTGAGTCCCAAAAAATTGTACTCGGTTTTTTCTCCGTTTACTTTATTGATTACTATTCTCTCGTAAATTCGAGGTAGTTTTCCCCCATATCGGGAAGTGTCCAAATAATGATTATATCTAAAGTAATATGTTTTCCGCAGAGAAGGTTTAAAATTCAAAAATTTTCCTGCGACAGACTCATTGTTAAACAATGAAATTGTAACGGTTTCCCCTCTTTTCAGATTTGCCAATTGTTCGATTTTTATCGGAGTAAAATCAGGTTCGTTCCAATCGGCAATCGCCCCGATACCAAGACCGATTAAACTGCATCCGTTAAGAAGAAATGAAATTGCGAGAAGAAAAGAGGTCGCCAAATATTTTTTTGTTTTCATGGCTTTCCTCAATATTTAATTAATAAAAACGAGGTGGAATAAGACGAAAACTCGCATTGTTATTTGTAAATATGAATTTAATTATTTCATGAGAATATATCAAACCAAAGATTAACGACAACTGAAGTTTATGAATATGTTCAATCTTGAAAAAAAAGTCAATTATAGATTGTTTTATTCGATTTATTAAAATAATTTTAAGTATTAAGATTTATTTAATAGATAATATTATCCGAATTAAGTTACGGGAGGAAAAAGATGAAAATAATGATTGCAGCAGACGGCGATAATTTAGAAAGTAAAATGGCGAAAAGATTTGGCCATGCCGCATATTATTTGATATACGACACCGAAACGAAAGAAGTAGAGGCTCGTGTTAACCACGGACACGACGATAATCATTCCTCGCTAATAGATTTGGTAAACGAAGGCGTTACACACTACATTATCGGTAATATCGGTCCGCATGCTTTTGATGTATTAAATAGCAGAAATGCAAAAATTTACTTGGCTCGAATGATGACCGGAAAAGAAGCGTTGGACAAATTTTTAAAGAATGAATTGGAAAAGCTCGAAAAATCAACGCTTCCCAGAAGTATAGAAGACCATCAAGGCGAACATCATCATCATTCCGGAGCCGGAATGGGTAGAGGTTTAGGACGCGGCATGGGACGCGGACACGGCGGCGGAAGACACCATCGTCATTAAAATTACTTTGCGGCGCTTTAACGGGCGCCGCATATTTTTTTGGATTCAAATATTTCAATCTTACAATAATTGTTGCTCCAATCACATCAATTTTGTCTGTTCTCTCCTTTTATTTTCAAAATTTCAGAATTTTATGTGAGAATTTTCAATAAAAAATCAACCGATATAAAATTTTATTTTCTTTTAATACAATGCTTTACAAGGAAATTTAACATCAATATTATACGACCTATTGTATTTTAATTTTTTTTTAATAAAATTTGTTCATGCAATTGACGCAAAATAAAATAGCGCAAATTTCAATTTTAACCTATCAAAACGATGAAATCGTTCTCGATTTTGTTCTCGTTTCCCTATTTATATTTATCCTTCTCGGGATTATGTGGTTTATGCCGCTAAGCCCGATTCTCTAATTTTTTAAATCCAAATATTTAGTAATTACAATCGGGCTTTTAAGACGAACTTAACAAGCAATGGTAACTTATTATCAATTTCAAAGAAAAATGACAAACAACAAAAAATATCAAACAAAAAACGGAGGCTTTGCCTTATGAGACAGTTCTACAAAATTATGACTGTTTTCCTCTTTACTCTATCCGTTACCATTGCTCAATCACTAAACATTAACGGAAGAGTTTATGACAAGAAAACAGGCGAAAATCTTGTTGGCGCTAATATTATCGTAAAAAGCACTAATTTGGGAACAATTACGGATTTGGACGGCAATTTTAATATCAAGTTGCCAAACTCCAAATCGGCTGTGCTGGTAGTGAGTTACATCGGCTACAAAAGCAGATCGGTAAAAGTAACATCGGATAACCCGAAAATATCAATCGGTTTGGAACCGGACGTACTAAAAACATCAGAAGTTGTAATTTCCGGACTTGCATCGACAGTAAAAAGAGTAAATCTTGCAAATTCGGTAGGAACAATTTCCAACAAAGAGCTGTCGATGGTTCCAACGCAAACGCTTGATGCGGATTTATATGGCAAGGTTGCCGGAGTTTCCGTAAGCGCAAATTCGGGAGCGCCGGGAGGAGGACTTTCCGTTAACCTTCGCGGAGTAACCACAATTAACGCCGCCAATCAGCCGCTCTATATAATCGACGGAGTAATTATCGATAACAGCGCAACACAATCGGGCGTTAACGCCGTTACAAAAGCAACAGGCGGAGGAAGCACTAATTACCAGGACAATCCTGTAAACCGCGTAGCCGATTTAATTCCCGATGATATTGAATCGATTGAAATATTAAAAGGCTCCAGCGCCGCAGCCATTTACGGTTCAAAAGCATCAAACGGCGTAATTATTATCAAAACAAAGATGGGGAAAGCCGGAAAAACTAAAGTTACTTTTCGGCAGCAAATCGGGTTTAACGAGTTATCAAAAAAATTAGGGAGCAGAAAATTCACAGCCGAAACAGCGCTTGCTTCATTCGGGCAAAGAGGTTTGGAAGAATTTAATAAAGGAAAAACCTACGACCACGAAGAAGAACTTTACGGAAACAAAGGTTTAATTTCACAATCGTCCGTAGGTATTTCCGGCGGAAGTGAAAAATCCCGTTACTTCCTTTCCGTTTATAACCAAATCAATAACGGAATAATAAATAACACAGGTTACAAAAAACAGGGTGTGCGGTTAAACATCGGGCATCAATTATCCGACAGGGTTCACATCAGCTTGTTCACTAATTACATTAAATCGAGCGCCGATAGAGGATTAACCAATAACGATAATTCCGGTACATCGTACGGCATGGCTTTGACGGGAACGCCGAACTTTTTGAATTTACTGCCGACAAACGGAATCTATCCCGAAAATCCTTTTATTAATTCAAATCCGCTTCAAACGGCGGCATTAATGATAAATAACGAAAAAGTTGATAGAACGCTTGTTTCATCAAACATAAAAGTTAATCTTTATAAAAGCGCAGAACAAATGCTGGATGTTCTTGTCCTCGGAGGAATAGATTACTACTCACAAGTAAACAAAGCGGTTTTTCCCCGTGAGTTACAATTTGAAGCTGCGAGTTCTCAACCCGGTACATCCATATTGGGACAAACCAGTTCCTTCAACAACAACTTATACTTGAATGTAATTCACAACTACTTTCTGAACAAAACCGTTAGTTTTGAAACATCTCTCGGGCTGCAATTTGAAAATAAAGATTACAATCACACAATCGCAGTAGGAGAAGATTTAATTATCGGTCAAGAAAACGTTGACCAATCCGCCAGTGTTTCTGTGGATCAAAACAGATTAATCCAACATGACCGCGGGTTTTACGTTCAGGAAGAAGTGAATATAAGCGATATTTATTTCCTAACTGCAGGACTACGAGGAGACGCCAGCAGTTCGAACGGAGATGTGAACAAATATTTCCTTTTCCCGAAAACTTCAGCTTCGGTTCGTCTATCTAAATTTGATTTTTGGGATGGAATCAATTGGTTATTCCCGGAGTTCAAAATCAGAGCCGCTTACGGCAAAACGGGTAATTCTCCGATTCCCGGCGCAAAATATTCTTCATTCGTCCCGGCAAATATCAGCGGCGGCGGCGGGTTAATTCCGGCAACGTTGAGAGGAAATCCGAATATTGAGCCGGAAAAAACATCCGAAATCGAAACAGGTTTCGACGCTACTATCTTAGGCGGATTGGGAACACTCGAGTTCAGTTATTACGATCGGAATATTTCGGACTTAATCCTCTTCAGAAATCTTCCTCCTTCAACCGGATATGAACAGGAAGTAATTAACGGCGGAAGCATGCGCACATACGGTTTCGAGGCATCTCTCGGCTGGGCTTTTGCAAATGATAAAGATTTTTCTTGGAACTCAAGAGTTAATTTCTACAAAACTCATTCGGAAATAACACACCTCGATGTGCCGGCGTTTAATACAATAGGGTTTGCCGATATTCTCGGAAGATTTCGTGTAGAGGAAGGAAAATCCGCCACACAGATAGTTGGATTGGAAAATGGAGTCCTCAAGCAGATAGGAGATGAAACTCCCGATTTTCAAATGTCGTTTTACAATACGATGAATTGGAAGAACTTTGATTTTAGTTTTCTTTTGGATTGGAAAAAAGGAGGCGACATTCTCAACCTTACGAGATTACTTTCCGATTTGTACGGAACTACACCCGACCTTGACACTCCGGAAGGAGCCGCACGAGCGGCTGCATTCGGGAAAACCACGCACCAATTGGTTGAAGACGGTTCTTATTTGAAATTAAGAGAAGTAAGCCTCGGTTACACATTTACTCAAAATTACTTCGGCAACATTTTCAAAAAAATCAGAGTCGGAATTTCCGGAAGAAATTTAATAACTATTTCACCTTACTCAAGTTACGATCCGGAAGTAAGTAACTTCGGGAATAGAGCAATCGGACGTTCAATTGAGGTCGCGCCGTTCCCCGCATCACGAAGCTACTATTTTGACATTGCATTAGGATTATAAAGAATGGAGAAAAATAAGATGAAAAATAAATTATTAAATAAATTATTCGGGAACAAATTTCTAACCGCGGGTATTTTATCGGCGCTTTTTCTTGCCGGATGCCAGGAGATGGATTTTGTAGATCCGAACGGACCAAGTTTGGAACAGACTACGGTTCAAACATTAGTTACCGGAATTCAAGCCGGAATAAGAATTAATCACGAATATTATTTGAGAGATGTTGCGGTCATCGGAAGAGAAGCTTATTATCTTGAACCGGCAGACCCGCGTTACACCGGAACTTTAATGGGAAAAGAGGGAACGGAAATGGACCCGTCGGGCTTTCTCGTTGTGCGTCCGTGGTCTTCCCGTTACAGAGTAATAAGAGACTGTAACTTTTTAATCGCTAAAAATAACGTCGGGGCAAACGGCTTTGCAAAAACTATGAAAGCCTATCAGCTACTGCTTAACCTTACAATGACATGGGACGGAGGCATAAGAGTAAACGTTAGCGGCGAAACACCCGGACCGTTTGTTTCAAAAGATGAAGCGCTTTCATATATTTCATCTTTGCTTGACGAAGCCAAAACCGATTTGGAAAATGCAGGCTCTTCGTTCGGGTTTACGCTATCGGACGGCTTCGCAGATTTTTCCACTCCCTCGGAATTTATTAAGTTCAACAGAGGATTAAAAGCCCGCGTGGAAATCTACCGCAAGAATTACAACGAAGCGCTCACCGCCCTTTCCGAATCATTCGTTGATGTTTCCGCTCCCCTTACCAAAGGCGTTTATTTGGATTACGGTACCGGTGTCGGCGACCAGCTTAATCCGATTTACGAAGTCCCCGATGCTTCAATCATTAAGCTTTTTACTCATCCTTCCTTTATTGCGGATGCCGAAGCGGGCGATACGAGAGTAGCTGCTAAAACATATCATCGTGCATCGGCAACAACAATGGACGGATTAACCGGCGAATACGCTCAAACCGTTTCCTCAAGCAGCACAGCTCCGTTTCCCATTATGCGAAATGAGGAATTAATTCTTCTCAGAGCCGAAGCTAATGTAGGTTTGGGGAATTATTCCGCAGCGGAAAGTGATGTTAATTTTATCAGAAACAGTGCGAGACTGCAGAACATTACTCTAAATGCTTCAAATGCTCTCGACGAAGTTTTGAAACAGAAAAGATATTCACTTTTCCTCGAAGGTTTTCGCTGGATAGATTTAAGACTATACAACAAGTTGGACGAGCTTCCGATTGACAGAACCGGCGATGTTGTTCACGTTCAGATGCCTGTCCCTTCTACGGAAAACAATTAGCTTCATTCGCAATAAACAGCTGCGGAGTGTTTCACAACCTCCGCGGTTGTTTTATTTTTTTACTGCATGCAGAATATTTTCAATATCGTCTTCCAATCTATCGAATGAAGGATGCTCGATAATTCTCCCTACTTCTTTCCCTTCCTTGTAAAAAACAAATGTCGGAACGCGTCGAATATCCAACCCTTTCGTCTCCGCGGCAAGACCTTTCTTCTTTCTATCGACGGCAATTAGTTTTACTTTATCTTTCGGAAAATTCACCGAATCGAGGATTTTATAGAAACGGGGAACTTCCCTTCTACTATCCGGGCACCATGTTCCCATAACTATTACAATATTGTATTCGCGAAGCTTGCTGCTAACTTCTTCTTTATCGGAGAACTTTGGTTTGTAGGAATTATACTCGTTTTTAAACCAATTTCCAAACTGCGGATTTGTTAGTTCCGCCCTGCTGCAAACGCCGACTAACATCGGCTTTGAATTTTTTGACGATTTAACAATCTTAAATCCTGCTTGCTGTGCATTTAATGTCATCACAAAAACAATAATCAAAAAAAATATTTTTTTCATTTCTTATCCTTCCTTGCGTCAATTCCCCAAAATAGTTTTTTTCTAAGAAGTTCAAAGTAGTTGTAATCATTTGTGTGAAAAAGCTTAATGTTTCTCTCAGCCTTTTTAATAGCTATTTTCAAAGGAGATTTGTAATAATGTACGCGCTGTCCGTCAGTGCTGACTTGTATATTTGTCGGAGAAAAAACATCCACTTCAATTTGCTGATCACTCGATAAAACAAGCGGACGCATATTAAGCGTATGCGGCGAAATAGGGCTAATCGTAATTGAAGAAGACCGCGGACTTACAATCGGACCGCCGGTAGAAAGTGAATAACCGGTTGAACCTGTAGGAGTTGCAATTATTATTCCGTCCGCCGAAAAGGATGAAATTTCCCTTCCGTCTATTCGCAGCCTAATCTCTATCATCTTGGGCCAGCGTCCGCGATCAATTACCAAATCATTAATTGCATAAAGATTATTTTTCTCTTCACAATCACAAACCGCAGTTAAGGCTATTCTCTCTTCTATTATGTAATCTTTATTCTTTATTGCGTAAATTAAATCGTTTAATCTTTCTTTCTCAAAATCTGCAAGGAAGCCGAGTTTACCGAGATTAATTCCCAACATCGGGACTTCGTTCCTCCTTGCGTAAAATGCCGTTTTCAGCATTGTTCCGTCTCCGCCGATTGAAACAAGTAAATCACACTTTTCCGACATTACTTCAACGGTAACGAATTTACTTTCCGGAACGTCTTCTTCAAGCCGCTCTTTATGCTTTCCCATAGAGTTGGACAAAAGATATTCTATTTCATTTTCATTAAGAAGTGAAATTAGTTGATTGAGAACAGGAATTGCTTCTTCCTTTGTTAAATTAGGAACAATGCCGACTTTCATTTTTTACTCTTTTTATTAATCTCGAATAATTTAGCATATTTTGTAAAAACATAATTTGACGAAAACACAGCAAGCATAAAACCTTCCATACCGTCGAGAAATCCTTTTTTGAGAATGTACATTTTAAAGAAAAGAAATATCGGACGAATAATCAAATCGGAAAGAGCCGCCGTCTTACCCGATGCGGACATCTCCTCGGCGGCAAGAGTTGTATATCTGTTGAATTTATCGTAGTAGTGTTCGATGTCCGGATCAGTGTAATGATTCAAATCATTTTTCAGGTTACAGATTTCACCTCTGACCTCCAGTCCTTCGTGCACTTGGTTTTCATTAAAATGGGCTGAGTTCTTATTAAAAAGACGAGTTACTCTGCCCGGATACCAGCCGCTGTGTTTAATCCATCTTCCAAGGAAAAAAGCGCGGCGGGCTACTTTATAAGCAGCACAATCTTTTCTCTCGGATTTTTTCCACTCAATCAATTCTTTATGTAATTCCGGAGTAATTTCCTCGTCGGCGTCAATCCAGAAAATCCAGTCGTTACTTGTTTTTGCAACGGCGAATTGTTTGGTTTGCGAGTAGCCTTTCCATTGAGTAACCTCAACTTTAACATTATCAAATTGTTCGGCAATTTCCTTTGTATTGTCTGTCGTCTCGGAATCAATCAGTAAAATAATTTCGTCAATACAGTTTTGCTGACTTTCAAGACAGCGCGCAATGTTATCGGCTTCGTTTTTTGCAATTATGATTGATGAAATCTTACGCATCTGTTTTTTTCTTATTAATCTTATAAAAGGCTATATTCAATCCTACCGTAAACCAAAGCATTGTAGCTATTTCCTGGTCGCCGAAATTCCACTCCGCCAATCCTGAAACGAGAAACGCCGTAAAAACTCCGAGAGTTCCGAGAGCAAACGACGACGCAAAAGATACATCTTTAAGATATTTATAAATTTTTATATCAAGCAAAAATATTTTTACAATAAGGAATAGGAAAACGACAAAGCCGAACAAACCAAGGACCGCAAGCACCTGAACATAAATGTTGTGCAGATGTCCGAATGTTTCCGATTCGTAAGGGGCGCGGTATTGCAAATAAACTTTATTCAAGTCAATATCGCCGATACCGAAAATCGGGTTAGACTTAAATATTCTCCATCCGGTTTTCCACTGGTTTAATCTCTGTACATTTGTGCTGTGATAAGGGTCAACGATGGAAGTTATTCTATCCTTATGGGAATATCCCGTGTAAAGTTTTTTCCCATTTACCCAAAATGAAGAAATCTTATTCTTTATATTGTAACTATTTTCAATAACAAGTTTGTTTCCCGCAATATTAACTTTCATCAAATTTCCGTTAAAATCCAATCCCCAAAAGCCAAATGAAGTGAACTCCACACCTTTAAGTTTCGCAAGATTGTCCGGTGAATTTAACTCGATGATTTCTCCCCTATCAATCAGATAAGAGGTAAAGTTCGTTCCCGACCAAAAAACAAGGAGCGAATCGCTGCTCGAAACACGCGCTTGTTCATAATCAGCTTCCGATTCAAAAATCTTCTTTCCTACGTTTCCTTTATCAAAAGATAGAACAAGTAACTTTTTTTCGCTTCCGGAAAAAGCGGCAATAAAATTCTTTTCCATTGTAACGGAAGTTAAATCAAAACCAAGATTACCCCATTTCACTTTTTGGGGATTCTCCGGATTTTCAACTTCCGCTAATTCACCGTGTACCCCGAAAACAAACAACGAAGTATCGACCGCGATTAATGATTTCGGTTCAAAACCGGGTATAAATTCCGACAACAACCTAATTCCCGAAGAATCGATTGAGAAAAAATAAAATGTTTTATTCATTGTAGAAGAATAGAAAATATTTCTTTTCCATCTTCCGATTGTGCTGATCGGCTTTTCCGTTACAAAGTGAGAAATAATTTTTCCGTTTTTTAAAATCAGCAAGCCGTTTTCATAATCGGCTGCAAATAAACTATCCCCGAAACATTTAACTTGGGCTACTCTTCCGGCTGTTTTTAACTCTCTTTCCGGCGCTAATTTGTTCGGAGTAATTTTATATTCGTCAATCCTGCTTATTTTAGGATTAAGCAAAACATAAGCGGCGATCAATATTACGCCGGCAGAAATAATTGCCCACTGTTTTTTGACCAGAAGAATAAGTCCGATTCCCGCAGCAGCTCCGAGCCAAGCCGCGCGTGTGTAACTTCCCGCAAGCGCAATAAGAATAATAAGAAAAGCAGTCCCGATTAAGATCCTCTTTTTAATCGACATTTTTTCATTGATAAGGAAAGCGAAAAAATAAACTGCGATTACGCTCAGCAATCCGCCTGCAGTCATTACATATTGGAAGGTTGAAGGACCTTTTGTTTCAAGCGAGTAAAGATGTTCAACGTAATGCTCATAAGAAGCTCCGAGATAAACAGCCGCCGTTAAAAATGCAGCGCCGAGGAAAACTTTAACAATTCTCTTAGCCTTTTTTTCATCTGAAGCCGCATAAATGGTAACGTAAATAACGGGAATAATCATGAAGCGTTTAACTAACGTATGAGCCGCTTGGGCAGAGTCAACCGAAAATACCATTGACAATATTTCGGCGATTACAAAAAGAAGAAGAGGGAGTTCCAAACCCGATTTCTCAAAGGGATTATTCTTAGTCTTCATATAATTGTAGAGTAAAATAATTAATGCGCCGAAGTAACCGATTTGACAAAGAAAGATGGAGTTTGTAAGCGTTATTACAAAGAGTAGAAATAATCCGTAAACGAACTTGTCCGTTTTATTTACCGTTTTCATTTATCCTGAATTGTAAGTCGTATAATTTTTTATAAATACCGTTTTGATCGCGCACAAGTTCATCATGCGTTCCCATTTGCACAACTTTCCCTTCGTCAAGAACAACTATTTTGTTGGAATTTCTTATGGTGCTGAGCCGGTGAGCAATTACAATGACCGTTCTCTGTTCCATTAATTTTTCAATCGCCGCCTGCACAAGCACTTCCGATTCATTATCCAAAGATGACGTTGCTTCATCAAAAATCATTATTGGAGGGTTTTTCAATAGCGCTCTCGCAATTGAAATTCGCTGCCGCTG
>CAYLYR010000053.1:0-11511 GCA_964387835.1 uncultured Melioribacter sp. | reverse complement strand
TAATTTTGCTGTCATTCCGACCGAAACGAAGTGAAGGGAGAAATCTTAAAAACAATAAAAAAAGTGTCATTGCGAAGTCCCGATAACAAATCGGGGCTGAAGCAATCCCCTGAATAAAAAAACAATTGCTGAATATATCGGAGATTGCTTCGCCTTCCGATTGCTTCGGAAGTCTCGCAATGACAGTGTTTTCGGAGATTGCCACGCCCCCGCAAGCGAATGCTCGCAATGACGATATATTTTCGCTGTCATTTCCCGCTACGAGTTGGTTTCAATTTGAAATTTATTACCACCTTGCAATAACGGCAAGAGTAATATCTTCGGCGATTTGATTTAGCGCATCGTTTATTGCATCATTGCGCGCTTGGGTAATATCGGAGGCGCTGTTGTCGTAATTGCTGAATGCGGTAAAAGTTTTATCAAAAACTTTTTTCCTCTTCACTAAATCCATGTAAACGGCTTTAACCCTAATCGTAACTTTTCGCGCCGTTATGTTTTCTCCGGTAATGGTTTCGGCTCTGTCTTTCAGCTGCGAAATACTTCCGCTTAATTTTGAATCGGCGTTTCCACTTGTAACAATTGTTAAATTGCCGTCGTCAACAAAAAGTGAAATCAATTCATTCGTGAGATTGTCGCTTAAAAAAGGTTCTCCCGAGCCGGATTTATCGGCGAAGGGCTGAATATAAATTGTTTTGATATGCGGCGGCAAAGACGCGCCGGTAAAGGAGTAGCTGCATCCGAAAATCATAATACCGCTTATCGTTAATAACGACAGATATTTAATAATACGGGTTAATGTCATATTCTTTTAGTTTTCTGTAAAAAGTTCGTTCGTTAATCCCGAGTAGTTTTGCGGCTTTCCGTTTGTTCCATCTCGTTTTAATCAAAGCATTCTCAATTGCTCTTCGTTCAAGTTCGTCAATGGGAATTATCTCGTCCATTCCGTTTTGAGAGAAATCGGCAAATTCGCTTCCGTTTTTATCCCGCGCGCTGTAAGCTAATTCTTTCAACTCGTTCAAATCTTTTTTTATCTCGATTAAAGCGCGGTAAATTAATTCGCGGTCAAGCTCCTCGGCTGATTTTCCGGTATGAACGGGAAGATTGAGATTCGGTTCATTGTAACTTTGACGAGCAAAGTGAATTTGGAAATCTTCGGCGTGCAGAATACTTTTACGACTTAACGCAATCGCCGATTCAATTACATTTTTTAATTCCCTAACATTTCCGGGCCAATCGTAATCGAAGAGCGCATTGTAGCCGTCGGAAGAAATTGTAGGAACTCGAATTTTATTCTTATCTGCATATTCAATTAAAAAGTGTTCGGCAAGAGGAATAATGTCTTCCTTCCTTTCGCGCAAAGGCGGGATGTAGAGCGTTACGGCTTTTAATCTGAAAAACAAATCGCTTCTGAAATTTTTCTTTTCCACTTCGCGCTGAAGGTCTTTATTTGCGGCGGCAATAATACGGACATTAACCTTTGTAACCTTTTCGGAACCGATTCGCATAAACTCATGCGTTTCCAAAACTCGAAGTAGTTTAACTTGTGTCATCAAAGGCATTTCCGCAATTTCATCAAGGAAAAGCGTGCCGCCGTCGGCAATTTCAAAATAGCCTTTTCTATCATTTACAGCTCCGGTGTACGAGCCTTTTACATGTCCGAAGAGTTCGCTTTCCAACAACGATTCCGGAATTGCCCCGCAGTTGACGCTTACCATCTTTTTGTCGGCTCTTTTGCTCGCCATGTGGATTGCGCGGGCAAAAACTTCTTTTCCTACTCCGCTTTCCCCTTGCAGCAAAACGGTTACATCCGAAGGCGCGACCTGCATTACAACATCAAGCAAATCATTAATCGCCTTCGATTTCCCGATAATTCCGGCGCGAATTTGTAATTCCTTTTTCGTCATTACTTTGATAACAAATACTCCGCTAATTTTCCAAGTTTTTGTGCGTCAATCGAATTGAAACTCGGCATAAACGAGTTGCCGAATTTCTCTTTATATTTTGTTATTCTTTCATTCTTTGAAAAATCATCCGGATTTCTTAAGAAACTCACCAATTCCCTTTTCGTCCAATTTTCAGATAATTTAACAAGGGCGGGACCGCTTTGGGTTCCCTGAAGGTTTTCGCCGTGGCATGAGGCGCAACCGGCGCTTTGGTAAATTGATAATCCCGATTCCCCGCTTTCCGCCGGCGCTTCTTGATTATATTTATTTGAATATGTCTCTTCTTCTTTATTCGAAAAATATGTTACAATCAGAAACACAATGAATAGAGCGAAAAAAAGGAGCACCCATTTTTGTGCATTTGTCATTTTATAATCTCCGTTTTATTATAGCTGTAAAATAAGATTTTATTCTTTAATATTTTCAAACATTTTGTCGTAATAAACTTTGTACTTACGTATCGCATCAAAAATAGCATGCGCAATTTTTCTTTGCCCGCGATTTGATTGCAAATACCTTGCATCTTTCGGATTTGAAAGAAACCCCGTCTCGATTAAAACGCTCGGCATTGAAGCGCCGATAAGTACGATAAAACCTGCCTGCTTTATCCCGCGGGACGGAATTCCGACCTCGGATTTCCAAGCGGTATTCAGTAAATCGGAGAACTTCTCGGAGTAGCGCATATTGGAAGAATTTTTCATTGTAACGAGAATAAAATTTTCCTCAGTCAGCTTTTTATATTTTTCCGGATGATTTTCCAAATTTATTACGCTGTTCTCATATTCGGCAATTCTAATAGCTTCCTTTGTTTTTCCGGGACGAAGAAGATAAACCTCAAATCCGCGCGCTTTGCTCGGCTTTGCAACAGTTGCATTGCAATGAATTGAAATAAAAAAATCACCGTGATTTTCATTGGCTATCTGTCCCCGTTTATCCAACTCAACAAAGCGATCCGATTTTCTTGTGTAAACTACCTTTACCCCTTGCATATTTTTCTCGATAAGTTTTCCCAACTTCAAGGCAATTGCGAGATTAATATTTTTTTCCTTTGTCCCGTAAAGTCCGGAAGTTCCGTTATCTTTTCCACCGTGTCCGGCATCGATTACAATAGTATCGAGTTTCCACTTCTTTTTCACTTTGCTGATTTGTTCATTCAGCTTATTTAAATTTTCATTCTGTATTGTAATCAGCAAATCCGGAGAATCAACATCATTAAAAGCTTCCGACGATTTATAGCCTTGCTTGAGAGAAAACTCAATCTGTGAGTTAGCGCCTACGTTTTTAACTTTTACGTCCTTCACAAATCCGGGGGCGTTAATGGTTTTTGTAATCTTAGGATTTATTGTAATGCCGGCAGGAAACAATATAATTAATTTTCCTCCGAGAATATTGCTTCTTACATTTCTTACAAAACGTTTCGATTTCAGCCTAATTAATGTCCCGTTAGTTTTTTCCTCAATCGAGATTCCGTATATGTCGTAAGGCGAATGCTCATTTACAATTTCAGAAGGAGTGGTTTTCCTCTCTTTCTCATCTTTGATCTTTATACCTTTTCCCAAAGTCAGAAGTTTTTTCTTTTTGTTAAAGATTACTTTCCGCTCTGCCGCTCGACTTAATAATTGTATTGAATACTGAAGCGGGAACAAAATATCTTTATCTTGCAGTTTTGCCGAAACCGGAATTTGAAAAACACTCCAACTATTTGTTTTCCTTTTTCTCAGAACAACAAATTGATTCCAGCCTGTAAATGTTAACGAATACTTAGGAAATTTTATTTCCGCTTTACCGGTTTTATTATTAAAGTAATACCCTGCATTTACGGCACGGGCAAACTTTTTGGAGGAAAGAAAAATAAGAGCGCCTTTTTTTTCATAAGAAATTTTATGTGTAGTTCCGCCTGAACGTATTGTGAGTACGGACTTATTTTGCGCCGATAAGGCAAACGAAAAAATAAATATTAGCAGCAGTAATTGTTTTAGTTTCACAATTAATATTCAACATGATTTTGAGAATTAACAAATATACTGATATTCAACGAGAAGATAAAAAGAGAATTGAGAAAATTGCATTGCGGATAGAAATTATTTTGATAAATGAGAAAAAATAATTAACATTGAAACATGAATTTTGAAAGAAAAAATATCGCAACAAATAATACTACTTGGTGGTGGTGGAACGGTATGCTTCCGCTATCCTGAGTTAATAAATAATTTTTAACTAAGCCGTGGATAGTCGGAAGACGATTCACGGCTTTTTCATTTTAAAGCCGTGTCATAGCAACACGGCTTTTTTATTTTTATTTTAATCAAAAAAAGGAGTTACAAATGGACAACAAAATTTACTTATCCGCCAAAGAAATGCCTAAGCAATACTACAATATTTTGCCTGATCTTCCCTCGCCTCTCGCAATGCCGTTAAATCCCGCTACACAGGAACCGATTTCTCCGGAAGATTTATCTGCAATTTTTCCGATGGAACTTATCGAGCAGGAAATGAGTCAGGAGCGATTTATCGATATACCTGAAGAGGTCCGTGAAATTTATGCCATCAGTCGCCCCACACCGGTTTTTCGTGCGTTTAATCTCGAGAAGTTTTTAGATACTCCCGCAAAAATTTACTACAAGTACGAAGGAGTAAATCCCGCAGGAAGTCACAAAACCAATACCGCTATTGCCCAGGCATATTACAACAAAAGAGCCGGAATAAAACGTCTCGTAACGGAAACCGGCGCAGGACAGTGGGGCAGCGCTCTTTCAATTGCGGCGCAGCATTTCGGATTGGAACTACAAGTTTTCATGGTAAAGGTCAGTTATTTCCAAAAACCTTACCGCAAAACGATGATGATGCTGCACGGCGCAAAAGTAAATCCGAGTCCCTCGCCGCTAACTAATTCCGGACGCCAGGTTCTTGAGCAAGATCCCGACTCTCCCGGCTCTCTCGGAATTGCAATAAGCGAAGCAATTGAACTTGCCGTACAGGACAACAAAACAAACTATTCGCTCGGCAGTGTTTTAAATCATGTAATGACGCATCAATCGGTTATCGGAGAAGAAGCGCGGCTGCAGCTTGAAAAGGTAGGCGAGTATCCCGATATTGTAATTGCGAGCGCAGGAGGAGGAAGTAATTTTGCCGGATTGTCTTTTCCATTTTTACGCGACAAACTAAGCGGTGCCAAAAAAGATTTACAAGTAATTGCAGTTGAACCGGCGTCCTGCCCGACGCTGACAAAAGGAAAATTTACTTACGATTTCGGTGATACCGCGGGCTTTACTCCGCTTCTGAAAATGTTCACTCTCGGACATAATTTTATTCCGCCTAAAATCCATGCCGGCGGTTTGCGTTATCACGGAATGGCGCCGACGGTTTCAAAGCTTCATGAAGAAGGAATAATTGAGGCGAGAAGTTATCATCAGTTGGAAGTGTTTAACGCCGCCCGCGATTTTATTAACGCCGAAGGAATTCTGCCCGCTCCGGAGAGCGCTCACGCAATAAAAGCCGCAATGGACGAAGCTGTAAAGTGCAAAGAAAGAGGCGAAGCAAAAACAATTATTTTTAACCTTTCCGGTCACGGATTTTTAGATCTCGGCGCTTACGAGCAATATATTGCCGGAAACTTGGAAGATTATCAATTACCTGAAGAAACCATTTTAAGATATTTTGCAGATTTACCGGAAATAAAGAAGTAGTTTTGTTTCATTTCATAGATAGTTAGTTGTTGATGTAAAAACCGTTCCGTACTCGCGGAGCGGTTTTTTTATTGATTTTTTCTGACTGGAACTGAAGAATCGTAAATTTATGATGTGTTTTAACAACATTCACCAACGCAATGATTCAATTACGCAACATACTTTTATGCCATTGTTGTGTTTTTACCACCATGAGAATCGTTACGTGTCAAAAACGCAACATTTATTGGCACAACTCTTGCTTATTAATAGCGAGTTAAGATTAGTAAAATAAATAGTCGTGTTGTGAGAATAAGGGGGTTTTTAAATGCAGAAAAGGGTTGTGCGGGGGCGCAGCCCTTAGCTGTTTTAAATCGGCAAAATATAGCACCGAATTTAATTTTTCAGTAAAATTTTCTCTCGTAATTCATCAATATTTTATAGGTAAACCTACTTTTCCGCTGTTATCATTGCTCTTAAAGGCGCAGGGTAACCTTCAACGGTTTTATTCGGATTGTTCTTGTCGAGAAAATCGGTTAACGATTCCCACGGCATCCAATCGGTTTTTCTCTGTTCCGATTCCCTTGTTTCCGATACATCAATAACTTCAATGTTTCTAAACTTCATCCTTTTAAGCCAAGCAATTAATGTTGGAACGGAAGGAATAAACCAAACATTACGCATTTTTGCGTATCTATCTTCCGGCACTAAAACTTTTCCTTCTTCTCCTTCAACGACCAATGTTTCCAGCGCCATCTTTCCCTCGGATTGCAGAAAACCTTTAATTCTCGCAAGATGCTCAAAGGGAGATTTTCGATGATAGAAAACTCCCATCGAAAGAACAACATCGAACTTCTCGTAATTTTCGGGCATTGCTTCGATCGGAACGGGAAGAGTTATTGCCGGTGTTTCAGGCGCATATTTTTTTATTGCATTAAATTGCATAAAATTCAGCAAGTAAGGTTCGATTCCGATTACCGACTTTGCGCCTTTCCCGAGAAGACGAAAAATATAGTAGCCGTTTCCGCTGCCGATGTCAAGAATTGTTTTTCCCTTAAAATCAATTCCGGATTTTTCCAATCTGGCAAACTTCAAATCTGAACGCCATTCGGAATCGATTTTTATATCAAAAAGATTAAAAGGTCCTTTTCGCCAAGGAATTAAATTCTTCAGGTTTTCCGATAGTAAAAGAAATTCTCTTCCTGTTAATTCTGTTTTTTCTCCGATTGAAACTGCCTTCCGAGTAAAATCAAAAGCAGCATGAAATTTCTGGGGTAAAGAATCAATGTAAGATAAAAATCGAGGAAAATCTGCCGAGGTTGAAATTTTATCAAAACCGAGCGAAGCTATCTCCGACAATTCGGCAAAATCCAAAGTTTGTAATTCGGCGGATATTTTTTCTTTCATATTCATTAGGGAAAACTTTATTTTATCAGCAAATATGAAACAAAATTAAAAGTCCGAAACCAAAGGTAAAATTTTGAGAATCCGATTTCGGCTGCGCGTTGTTTATGAGTTTTAAGAGAATCGATTATCATCACGTTTTCAAGCGCATCCCGTTTCTGACTGATTTCAAGTTCGCTGTAGCCATTAAGCCTTTTAAAATCATAATAAAGATCAACCATAAGATTTTCTTCCTCTGCGTCATTAAACTTAATCTTTTCCGAAATAAGCGCAATTCCGCCTTTCTGTAATCCGTCGTAAATATTTTTTAATAGTTCCTTTCTTCCTTCGGGTGGAATAAACTGCAGCGTAAAATTAAGGAGCACAATTGAAGCGTTGGAGATTTCAATATTCCTTACATCGGCACAAACCAAATCAACGGGAAAATCGGATTTATCGGCATAAATAAAATCTTTACTCCTTGCAATCATTTGGGGAGAATTATCCACGGCGATTATTTTACCTTCTTTTCCCTCCAATTTCCTCTTCATCGTTATTGTTGCCGCTCCAAGCGAAGAGCCTAAATCGTAGCAGTTTGTTCCCGGAACAAAAAACCGCGAAGCAATAACGCCTATCATAGAAATAGTTAGAGCATAACCGGGGATGGAGCGTGAAAGCATATCTTCGAAAATATCGGCAACTTTTTCATCGAACTTAAAATCCACTATTTGGGAAAGCGGCTCGGAAAATACTTTGTCTTTTTTTTTATTCATATCCGTAAGACACTTTAAAATTTTTACGAAATTGTTCCTTTTTAGCGAGAACTCGTTTATAAAATTAAAAAAATACTTTATCTTGAGGAACTATTATTTCAACTAAATGTTTAGTATTACATTGTTTTTGCCCGACTTTTATTAAAAGAATAAAACGGGCGTTTATTTTAGGAATATTCGAGGAAAAAATGAAAAAAGCTTCAACCCTTTTGTTTGCTGCGCTCTTTCTGTTTTTGTCAACAGCTCCGGCTCAAACCACAGCAGATTTAATAAAACGAAACTCGCAAATCGATACTAATAAAGTTATTCTTCCGTGGGAAAAACATCCTCAAATTGCCGAGACCGTAGCCCGCTTACTTACGCGCTATCATTATCGTCGTCAGCCATTGAACGATTCTCTTTCGGAAGTAATATATAACACATACTTAAAAAGATTGGACAATCAGAAAATGTACTTTCTTCAGAAAGACATTGACGATTTCAATAAATACAAAGATCAGTTAGACGACGACTTATACACGGGGAACATTATGCCCGCCTATAAAATCTTCAATAGATTCAAGAAATTGCTTACAAAAAGGGTTAAGCTAATCGATTCACAACTTGACAAAGGTTTTGATTTTACCGTAGATGAATATTTTGCTCCCGATAGAGAAGACAGTTCGTACGCAAAAACAGAGAACGAGTTGAATGAACTTTGGCGGAAAAAGTTAAAGTACGAAACCTTAGGTTTAATTTTGAACGGAAAGAAAGAAGATAAATCAATAGAAACACTGCGTAAACGTTATCACAGATTTCACAAGCTTATTTTACAATATGATGCCGAAGATGTCTTTCAGCTTTTCATGAATTCGGTTTGTTACACCGAAGATCCTCATACGACCTATTTTTCCCCGAAAAATTCGGAGAATTTCAAAATCGATATGTCTTTATCTCTCGAAGGAATAGGCGCTTCCCTTACGGTTAAAGACGATTACACAACTATCGTTCGGATTATTCCCGGCGGTCCGGCTGCGCGAAGCGGAAAAATAAAAGTCGATGATAAAATAGCGGCGGTAGCTCAAGGTAAAGATGGAGAGTGGGTTGACGTAATCGGCTGGCGGATTGACGATGTGGTTCAATTGATTCGCGGCAAAAAAGGAACTCTCGTTCGTTTGCAGATAATTCACGCCGATGCCGATCCGGATTCTCCTCCGGTTGAAATAGATTTGGTTAGAGACAAAATAAAACTTGCCGACCAAGCGGCAAAAGCAAAAACAATCAAAATTAAGGAAAAAGGAAAAGAATTTAATCTCGGTGTAATTACGGTTCCGGAGTTCTACACAAATTTCGGGAATAAAAACAAAGGGAAAGATATTTCAAGCACATCTCTTGATGTTCGGAAATTACTCGATTCGTTGAAAACCGAAAACATTCGGGGTTTAATTATCGATTTAAGAAACGACGGCGGCGGCTCGCTGCAGGAAGCAATTCAGCTTACGGGACTTTTTATCAAAAACGGTCCTGTTGTTCAGATAAAGAGCGTAACCGGAAAAGTTGATGTGGAAGACGATCCCGATCCCGCAATAGTTTACGACGGTCCGCTAATGGTAATGGTAAATAAATACAGCGCTTCAGCATCCGAAATTTTTTCCGGCGCTATTCAGGATTACGGTCGCGGCATAATTGTCGGCGGACAAACTTACGGTAAAGGGACGGTACAGAACATGATTGACTTACGTAGAATTATTCGTGAAACTCCCGACCAGAAAATCGGCTCGCTAAAATTAACTATTGCAAAATTCTATCGCATCACCGGAAGCAGCACTCAGGAAAAAGGCGTTATTCCCGACATTAAATATCCGGCTATTCACGATCCGAAAGTTTTCGGCGAAGTTGCCAATCCCTCCGCACTACCTTGGGATACAATTGCGGCTGCACAATATGTTCCTTTTGCAAACCTTTCCGGGTTTATTCCGAAACTTGAAAAAGAACATGAAGCTCGGATAAAAAACAACTCGGAGTTCAAGTATATTGAAGAGGACATTCAGCAATATTACAAAAACAAAGATAAAACAAGATTTTCGTTAAACTTGAAAATTAGGAAAAAAGAGAGAGCCGAAAGAGATAAGATTAAAAAGGAAAGGAAAAAAGAAAGAGAAAAACTTCACCCGCAAAAAGATAAAAAGAAAGACCTGAAAACCGATGATCCGTTCTTAGAAGAAACCGGGCACGTTCTAGCAGATTTTATAATTTTACAGAGTTAAAATAAAACGGCTGCGAAAGAAGTTAAAATCATTCGCAGCCGTTTATAATACTTTTTACCGTTCGTTTATTGATTTGCTTTCTAAATCAAGCTGTTATTCCGACACACACGCGTTAAGCATCCAAAGATGTTTTTCAAAGCCGGGAATTAATTCGCCGATAAGAGCAACGGTGCCTTCGTCGTTTACATTTGCAGCCTCCGACAATATATTCCTTGCTTTTCCAAGAAGAATAGAGATTTCTTCAATTACAATGTTTAACCCCTCTTTGCCGTCGCTTACATTTTCTACCGGCTTAATCGTTGAGTTGCTAAGATAATCGCTAAAAGTATGTGAAGGTGTATTGCCGAGCATCAAGATTCTTTCGGCTATTTCATCGATAGTATCGGCGGCTTCATTGTAAAGTTTTTCATATAGTTCGTGCAGACTGAAAAAACGTTCGCCTTTTACAAGCCAATGCAGCCCGCGTAAATTTTGGTAATAAATTTGATAATCGGCAAGCAAGCCGTTTAATAATCCGGAAATGTTTTTTGCTGATTCTTTTGTCAGTCCGATTTGATTTAAGTTTTCCATTTTTAACTCCTTTTAAGTTTATTGTTTGTTTTTATTTTCTGACTTCAAAATAGACAACTTGACTATATAAATCAAATTTATAATATTTATACATCTATAAAAAAAATTAATGACATAATGAATCTACAACAAGTTGAATATTTGCTTGCAGTTAATAAATATCAAAGCTTCAGTAAGGCTGCAAAAAACATATATGTAACTCAGCCGGCTCTTACAATACAAATTAAACGTTTGGAGGAAGAACTTGGGGTTGAACTGTTCGATAGGAACAAAAACCCCTTGGAAGCAACTGAAATCGGGAAAATAATTATTGAACAGGCTCGGTTTATTCAGAAAAACATTTTAAAGCTCGGAGATCTTGTTTCCGAGTTCAAAAATGAATTGTCCGGCAATTTGAGAATCGGAATTATTCCGACGGTTTCTCCTTATCTTGTTCCAATGTTTGTAAATGAGTTTATGAAAAATTTTCCGGATGTGAATCTTCAATTTACGGAGCTGATTACCGATGACGTTTTATCCGAATTGAAGGATGGAACTCTCGATGCCGGAATTATTGTAACTCCATATCCGATGAAAAACATGAATCTTTTTCCTCTTTACTACGAAGAGTTTTTTTTATATGTTTCGGATAAACATCCTTTAATCAAACGAAAAAATATACGTCCGTCCGAGCTTAACCTTGAAGACCTCTGGCTTCTCGAAGAAGGAAATTGTTTTAGAAACCAGGTGATTAACATCTGCAGCAGAGAGGCTAAGAATAAAAATAGATGGAAATTTGATTACGAAAGTTTATCGATTGATTCGCTTCTGAAAATTGTAAACAGCCGTAAGGGAATAACCGTTATTCCCGAATTGGCTTTAAGTGATATTCCCCCATCCGGAAAAAATAAAGTAAAAAAGTTTTTAGAGATTAGTAGACATAATGTAAAAA
>CAYLYR010000052.1:0-11767 GCA_964387835.1 uncultured Melioribacter sp. | reverse complement strand
GTAAAGTTTATTGTGAAATCAAAACCGCAAAAAAATAATAGGAACTTTTGATAAAAAACTACAATCCGAAAAATGTATTAGATAATAATTATATACTCAAGTTATAAACAATCAAATTCTTCTTTTCCGAAAGGAGTAATAACAAGTTCTTAAAGAGGAAAAATGAATCCGGAGCATAATTATTAGTTTCCTTATTAATAACCTTTTCAAAGATAATTGTATTTGTAGGCTTATCTAAAATCTTAAAAGTATTCCTCATTTTTTTCTCGGGAAGCCGCGTATGATAGTTAAATAATATGGAATCCCCAATTTCAACAAACTCAACATCTTTAACGATTTCATCAACCGGATAATAATTCCGGAGCATTGCCGCGACAGCAGGGTTTTCAAATAATTTTTGAGTGAAAGAAAAATTCGAGTAATCTTCGCTATCGCGCGCTATTTCCCTCAGTCCGTTAATATCTTCCGCATTTGTTCCAAGATCTTCGAGAAATTCTCCCGTTAGCGCATCAACGGAATAGAATCGTCGTCCCTCAAAAGCATTTGTGTATCCGTAAATTTTACCCTGAAAATAAAAGAGAAAAGTATATTCATCCGACTTCCAAAGGATTTTTTGAGTTTCAATCTCAAAAGCGACAAGTTGTTTATGACCGGGCATATCCGGCTTTGAGTATTTGTGAAAGAAAATCATCCCGTCTTTTACCGTCTCAATCCCAACCCAATATTTTTCATCAAGCTGCAAATTCTCAAATATCGGTTGCCCCGTATGAACATTGATACAGTGGAAAAAAACTTCTTTAGATTCCGTTTCTCGAGTTTCAATAACTAATCTTCCACCCTCGGGAAGAAGAAGTCTCCAGATGTTGTTTCCATCTGTAAAAATGTAATTCTCCTCAATTTTCATAACTACGCCCTTAATTAATCGGTTTAAATTTCGCTGTAAAATGCCTTAACATCGGCGCTTCGTAAACTATTTCGTAACCTTTAAGTTTATCCCTCTTTCGATAAACTTCAATAATCACTTCCGCAAGATAATCAATATGACTTTGAGTGTAAACCCTTCTCGGAATTGCAAGGCGGACAAGTTCCATCGGCGGGGCAATGAATTCCCCTGTGGCTTTATTCGTTTTGCCGAACATTACTGAACCGATTTCAACGCTTCTTATCCCGCCTTCAAGATACAATGCCGCAACAATTGATTGCCCGGGAAATTGATGCGGAGGAATATCGGGCGTAAATCGTTTTGCGTCTAAATATATTGCATGTCCTCCGGGCGGCTCAAGTATCGGCACTCCGGCATCAAGCAATTTATTGCCGAGATATTCCGTACTTTTAATTCTGTACTGCAGATACGATTCCTGGAGAACTTCATCTAACCCTTGGGCAATTGCTTCAAGGTCTCTTCCCGCCAGTCCGCCGTAAGTCGGAAAGCCTTCGGTAACGATAAGCATGTTGCGGGCATTCATTGCAAGCGTCTCATCATTTAGAGCTAAGAAACCGCCGATATTAACAAGCGCATCTTTTTTTGCGCTCATCGTTGCGCCGTCAGCGTAGGAAAACATTTCCTGCGCTATTTCCTTTACGGATTTATTTTCATAACCCTTTTCTCTGAGTTTAATAAAGTAAGCGTTTTCGGCAAAACGGCAAGCGTCCAGAAAAAGAGGAAGACCATATTTATCGCACATTTCACGAACCTCTTTAATGTTCTGCATTGAAACAGGTTGACCTCCTCCGGAATTATTTGTTACGGTAAGCATAACGAGAGGAATATTCTCGGCGCCTTTATTTTCAATAAATTCTCTCAATGCTTCAACATCCATATTTCCCTTAAAATCCGCTCTTTGTTCGGGATGCTTGCCGACTTCCGTAAGCAAGTCGTATGCTTCGGCTCCGGTAAACTCGATGTTAGCGCGTGTAGTATCAAAGTGCGAGTTGTTGGGGAAAAATTTACCCGGACCGCCGAGAATAGAGAAAAGAATTTTTTCGGCGGCGCGCCCTTGATGCGTAGGAATAATAAATTTCTTTCCGGTTATCTCTTTTACTTTTGATTCGAATCTGAAAAAACTTTTTGAACCGGCGTAAGACTCGTCGCCGTCCATAATTCCCGACCATTGTTTCGCGCTCATCGCCGATGTCCCGCTATCGGTAAGCAAATCTATTATTATATCTTTCGACTTAATCATGAAAGGGTTGTAGCCTGCATCGATAAGAATTTTTTCCCTCTCTTCGCGAGTAGTAAAATAAATAGGTTCAACCGATTTAATCTTAAAAGGTTCAATGATTACTTTCATTTTCTTTTCCAAATTAAATTAAAAAGTATTACAAATATAGGAAACGAATTATCAATTATGAACAGAGAAATAATTCTTCGGATTTTAAGCCGTTTTTCAAAAATGGACGAAATTTTTTTTGCCGCCGAAAACCATTCCGCGTTGGAATTGAAATACCAAGCAGCGCAATCATCCCAATCTTTCGGTAATTTACAAAATTGATTTTTCCTTCCACGAAATTTACCTTAAAAAAAATTTGCATAAATATAAAAAAAACTATAAATTTGTTGCTCTTGAAATTTTGAAATTCATCCTTGTGATGAAAATTTCGGGCGGACGCCGGAGTTGGAGAGCCGGGGCGGACTGTAAATCCGTTGGCATACGCCTTTGGGGGTTCGAATCCCTCGCCGCCCACAATGAACATTTGGTTCTTTTTATTTATTTTAACTTTACGACTTTCTCTATTTCTCAGTCGCAAAAAGTTACGCTAATACCGGGTAAAAGTTTATTTACGCTATTTACACGCGGGAGTAACTCAGTTGGCTAGAGTCACAGCCTTCCAAGCTGTTGGTCGCGGGTTCGAGTCCCGTCTCCCGCTCAACTTTCCCCTATTTGTATTAGCAAGAGTGAAAGTTTTTTCACTTTCACTCTTAATTTTTTTATGCTGACGTAGCTCAGTCGGTAGAGCACATCCTTGGTAAGGATGAGGTCACCGGTTCAAGTCCGGTCGTCAGCTCTAAGGCAAATGAGCCTTACGCTCGGAAAAATAAAGTTTTGGAGATTTAAAAATGGCAAAAGCAAAAAACGCAAGAATAAGAATAATATTAGAAAGCACAGCCGGAACAGGTTACAGATATACTACAACTAAGAATAAAAGAAATCATCCGGGAAGAGTTGAGTATAAAAAATATGACCCTGTTGTAAGAAAGCATGTGATTTTTAAGGAAACTAAATAAATTTTTTATACGAGAGTGGCTCAATTGGCAGAGCAGCGGTCTCCAAAACCGCAGGTTGGGGGTTCGAATCCCTCCTCTCGTGCAAGCAAAAAAAAGGTTTAACGATGAAACAGAAGATTATCGATTTTTTTAACGATGTAGTCAAGGAGATGAAAAAAGTTACTTGGCCTACAAAAGATGAGTTGATTGAATCAACAAATGTCGTAATTGTGGTCAGCTTGCTTTTTGCGTTGTTTACTTATCTTGTTGATATCGCGCTGGTTCAAATTATAAGAGGAATATTCTAATTGGAGAATTCAGCAGCTAAATGGTACGTGGTTCGTACGTTTTCCGGACATGAAAATAAGGTTAAAAATCTTATCGAAATGGCTTTGGAAGATGATGAATCGTTGCGTGAAAGGATAATTGAAGTTCTTGTTCCCACCGAGAAAGTTTTTGAAGTGAAAGACGGCAAGAAAAGAACGAAAACCAAGAATTTTTTCCCCGGATATATTTTACTCCACGCTATAATGGATACGAAAGTTTATGATATTATATCCAACACGCAGTCGGTAATGGGATTTTTGGGAACTAAAAATAAACCGATTCCGCTAATGCCTGACGAAGTGAAGAGAATTATCGGGAAAATAACCAAAGATCAGGATGTTGAAAGAAGCGATACAATGTTCAGAACAGGCGACTACGTTAAGATAATCGATGGTCCGTTTAATAATTTCTCCGGTTACATTGAAGAAGTAAACGAAGAAAAAATGAAAATGAAAGTAATGGTTTCAATCTTCGGACGTAAAACTCCGGTTGAATTGGATTTTATACAAGCAGAATTAGAAAAAGAAATTTAAAGAATAGGTTTAGTTATGGCAAAGAAAATTTCCGGTTACATCAAATTGCAAATTCCTGCTGGACAAGCTAATCCCTCGCCTCCCGTAGGACCGGCGTTAGGACAGCGCGGCGTTAACATTATGGAATTTTGTAAGCAATTCAATGCTAAAACAGCCGATAAGGCGGGATTGATTATTCCTGTAGTAATTACGGTATATGCTGATAAATCATTTACTTTTATTACTAAAACTCCTCCTGCGGCGGTATTAATAAAAAAGGCAATTAAATTGGATAAAGGTTCCGGTGAACCTAATAAAAACAAAGTAGGAACTATCACCAGAGCGCAGCTTCAGGAAATTGCCGAGGCAAAAATGCCTGATTTAAATGCAAATGATATTGACCACGCAACTAATATGATTGCGGGAACGGCACGCAGCATGGGTGTTAAGGTACAAGACTAAGAGAAAAGATTAATTAAAAAATTTGTTGGTATAGGATATGAAAGTTTCCAAAAGAGTTAAAGCGATAAAAGAAAAAGTCGATCTGAAGAAAGAGTATTCTTTAGCCGAAGCTATTGATTTGCTTAAAGACGTTTCGAGCGTAAAGTTTGTTGAATCCTTGGATTGCGACATCAGACTCGGAGTTGACCCGCGGCATGCCGACCAAATGGTTCGCGGTACGGTAATATTACCCAACGGAACAGGAAAAACGGTTCGCGTGTTAGTGTTTGCCAAACCTGAAAAAGCTAAAGAAGCTTTGGAAGCAGGCGCAGATTATGCCGGACTTGAAGATTACGTAGAAAAAGTTAAAGAAGGCTGGACAGATGTTGACGTAATAATTGCCACACCGGATACAATGGCTGAAGTAGGAAAATTAGGTCGTATCCTCGGACCCCGCGGATTGATGCCTAATCCCAAAGTAGGAACGGTTACGATGGATGTTGCCAATGCAATTAAAGAAGTTAAAGCCGGTAAAATCGAGTTTCGAGTCGATAAAACGGGAATCGTTCACACTTCGTTAGGGAAGTTGGACTTCGAGACAGACAAATTGGTTGAGAATGTAGCTTCCTTCTTGAAAACGATTATGAGATTACGTCCCTCATCGGCTAAAGGACAATATGTTAAGTCCCTTTACTTGGCAAGCACAATGGGTCCCGGACTTAAAATAAACAAAGATGAAGCTTTATCGTTAACTAAATAAGATTACGCACTCATTTACACATATATGCTTCTAAACAAAACTAATAAGAAATTTAACTTAGGTGCAAAATGAATAGAACCGAAAAAGCAGAGCAAATTGCAGAAATCAAGGAGTTGTTTGAAAACTCCCAAGCGGTCTATTTGGTTGATTACCACGGTATTAATGTTGCCGACATCAGCGACTTGCGTCGTGAGTTCGGAAAAGAAGACGTAACCTACAAAGTGTTTAAAAATACTTTGGCAAAAAAGGCGATTGAAGAAATCGGCGGTTATGACGAATTTAATGATATTCTGGTTGGAATGACCGGATTTGCATTTGCCGGAGAAAACTTTGTGGCTCCTGCAAAAATCATTAAAAAGTACTTTGACGAGAAAAAAACTTTTTCTCTTAAAGGCGCTTATATCGATTCTACTTTCTACTCAGGCGATAAACTGAATGTTCTGGCGGCAATGCCTACAAAAGATGAAATTATGGCGAGCATCGTCGGCAGCATAGCACAGCCTGCTACCGGAATTGTCGGTGCGATAAATGCCGTAATGAGAGATTTGGTAAGTGTAGTTGATCAAATAAGTAAAAAAGAAGCCGCATAAATTTTTATTAATAAAGATATTTAAAACAAGGAGAATATAAAATGTCCGATAAGATTGCAGAAATCGTTGAACAAATTAAAGGTTTAACATTAGTTGAAGCTGCCGAATTAAAAACAGCTTTGGAAGAAGAATTTGGCGTAACCGCAGCAGCCCCTGTTATGATGGCAGGCGGAGCGGCAGCAGGCGGCGAAGCGCCGGCAGCTGAAGAAAAAACAGAATTTGACGTTATTTTAGCCGGAATCGGCGACAAGAAAATTAACGTTATTAAAGTTGTTAGAGCGCACACCGGTTTAGGTTTGAAAGAAGCTAAGGAATTAGTTGATTCGGCTCCTAAAGCTGTTAAAGAAGGCGTTTCGAAAGAAGAAGCTGAAAAAGTTAAAGCTGACTTGGAAGAAGCCGGAGCAACTGTCGAGCTTAAATAAGCTTGATTATTTTTACGAATAACATTTAAAAAAGTGATAGGATGGAGTAATCCGTCCTATCGCTATATATTTTTTTTAAAAGCATAATCTATTTTTATTTGGAGGTTAGGATTGGACAACATTAAAATAAATCCCAAAAATAAAAGAATTACCTTCTCTACCATTGCTCCTGTCTTAGATATGCCTGATTTGTTGGATGTTCAACTCCAGTCATTTGAAGAATTCGCTCAAATGAGAGTTAAACCCGAAGAACGTGAAAACAAAGGATTGCAGTCGGTATTTCTGGCTAATTTCCCTATTTTTGACAATAAAGAGTTTTATAGATTGGATTTCATCAGTTACAATGTTGAAAAACCTCGTTTTTCACAGGATGAATGTGAGGAACGCGGATTAACATATAACGCTCCCGTTAAGGCAAAATTACGTCTTTCCACGCGAGATGATGAAACCGAAGAATACATCAACAGCATTGAGCAGGAAGTTTATCTCGGTAATCTTCCCTTTATGACAGACAGAGGAACGTTTATTATTAACGGCGCCGAACGAGTTATCGTCAGCCAGCTGCATCGTTCCCCGGGAGTTGCATTTTCGCAGACCGTTCACCCGAACGGAACGCCAATCTATTCGGCTCGTATCATTCCTTTCCGCGGTTCTTGGGTTGAGTTTGCAACCGATATTCATCACATCATGTATGTTTATATCGATAGAAGGAAAAAATTTCCGGCTACCACATTGCTGCGGGCATTGGGCTATATCACCGATGAAGAAATTCTTAATATTTTTCAACAATCCGTAGAAGTTAAAGCAAAGAAATTAAACTACCATGATCACGTGGGAATGCCCGCGCTCGAAGATGTTATTGATGTAAATACCGGTGAAATTTATGTGTCGAAAAATGAAGAACTCACCGAAGAAATTATCGACAATATTAAAGCTTCCACGGTAGAAAAAGTAAAATTGATTACCACTCCTACCTCTTATGAACAAGATTTAATTCTTAATACGTTAAAGAAAGATCCGGCTCAAACTA
This sequence comes from uncultured Melioribacter sp., assembly GCA_964387835.1. Lineage (GTDB taxonomy): Bacteria > Bacteroidota > Ignavibacteria > Ignavibacteriales > Melioribacteraceae > WGAL01. Next base: position 4,480 of record CAYLYR010000052.1, on the reverse strand, counting down.
AGGAAGAAGCGTTATTTGCCATATATCGTCAGTTACGAACCGGCGAAGCTCCTGACGTTGAAACGGCACAGGCTTTAATTGAAAAATTATTCTTTAACGAAAAACGTTACGACCTCGGCGAAGTCGGACGTTTCAGAATGAATGATAAACTCGGGCTTGATATTCCGCTTGATACTACAATCTTGACGATTGAAGATATTATTGCAATAATGAAAAAAATTATCGAGCTGAAAAAAGGGAATATCCCCGTTGACGATATTGACCACTTGGGAAACAGAAGAATCCGTACCGTCGGCGAGCAATTAATGCAGCAGTACAATGTAGGTATGGCGCGCATGGCAAGAACAATCCGCGAGAGAATGAATATTCGCGATGCGGAAAATATGCAGCCTCAGGATTTGGTTAACGCAAGAACAATAAGCAGCGTTATCAATGCGTTTTTCGGTACAAACCAGCTTTCCCAGTTTATGGATCAAACCAATCCGCTTTCGGAACTTACGCATAAAAGAAGAATTTCGGCATTAGGTCCGGGCGGTTTAACAAGGGAAAGAGCCGGATTTGAAGTTCGCGACGTTCACCACACACATTACGGGCGTCTTTGTCCGATTGAAACTCCCGAAGGTCCGAATATCGGACTTATCTCTTCGTTGACAATTTACGCAAGAGTAAACGATTACGGATTTATCGAAACTCCTTACCGTAAAGTTGTAAACGGAAAAGTTACTAAAAAGGTGGAATACCTCAGCGCCGACGAAGAAGATCAATTTATTATTGCACAGGCTAACGCCCCGATTAATGAAAAAGGAGAATTCTTAAACGAAAGAGTAAAATGCCGTTTTAAAGGTGAATTTCCCGTTGTACATCCGGAAGAAGTAAATTATATGGATGTTGCTCCGGCTCAGATTATAAGCGCCGGCGCTTCGTTAATTCCTTTCCTCGATCACGATGATGCAAACCGTGCCTTAATGGGGTCGAACATGCAGCGTCAAGCTGTTCCCCTCTTAAAACCGGAAGCGCCTATTGTCGGAACGGGAATGGAATATAAATTGGCTCACGATTCACGTTCCTTAATCCTTTCCGAAGGTAAAGGGACTGTGGAATATGTTGATGCAAAGAAAATTACCGTAAAATATGATATTGACCCCGATAGTGAAGAAGCCCTTACAACTTTCGACGAATACAGAACAGTCGATTACAGATTGATTAAGTTTTCCGGTACAAACCAGGAAACATGTCTTAATCAGAAACCGGTTGTAAAAGTAGGAGATAAAGTTAAAAAAGGGGATGTTCTGGCTGACGGTCATGCAATGGAAAACGGAGAGCTGGCTCTCGGAAAGAACGTTTTTGTCGCATTTATGCCGTGGCGCGGATATAACTTTGAAGACGCTATTATTATTAGTGAAAGATTGGTTCAAAACGATACTTTTACTTCGCTGCACATTGAGGAATTTGAACTTCAGGTTCGTGAAACCAAACGCGGACAGGAAGAGTTGACAAGAGATATTCCGAATGTAAGTGAAGAAACAACGCGCAATTTGGATGAAAACGGAATTGTAAGAGAAGGCGCGCTTATTAACGAAGGAGATATTCTCGTTGGGAAAATTACTCCGAAAGGGGAAAGCGACCCGACTCCCGAAGAGAAATTGCTTAAAGCTATTTTCGGTGATAAAGCCGGTGACGTTAAGGATGCATCGAAAAAAGCGCCTCCCGGACTGCACGGAATAGTTCTTAAAACAAGACTTTTCAGCCGCAAAACAAAAGATGCCGAAACCAAAAAGCGTGAAAAAAAACAGCTTGAGGAACTTGATCGTAAATTTGAAAAAACTAAAGAAGAATATTACGATAAGTTGGTTCAAAAGTTATATAAACTTACCTTAGGTAAAACTACCAAGGGAATTCACGATCTTGACGGTTCCGTAGTTATTAAAAGCGGAACGAAAATTAAAGAAGGCGTTTTTGAATCGCTTGAAGACGTTACAAAATTAGATTACAGAACCGAATGGTTCGATGACGAAAAAACAAACGAATACATTACTAAATTATATCGCAGTTATTATGTTTCTTTCGCCGAAATGCATGAAACTTACAAACGCGACAAACTGAACATTATCGGCGGCGACGATTTACCCCCCGGAATCGTTCAGCTTGCAAAAGTTTACGTAGCTAAAAAACGTAAATTGCAGGTTGGTGATAAGATGGCAGGACGTCACGGTAATAAAGGTGTTGTCGCAAAGGTTGTTCCGGTTGAAGATATGCCCTTTACCGAAGACGGAACTCCGGTGGACATTATTCTTAATCCGCTCGGCGTGCCTTCGCGTATGAATATCGGGCAGATTTACGAAACCGTTCTCGGCTGGGTCGGAAAACGCTTGGGCTACAAATTTGAAACACCCGTTTTCGACGGCGCAAAATTCCATGAAATTGAAGATTGGATTAAGGAAGCCGGAATCGGTGAAGGTAGTAAATCTACACTTTACAACGGATTAACCGGTGAAAAATTCCATCAAAAGGTTATGACCGGATATATTTATATGCTGAAACTCGGTCATATGATTGATGATAAACTTCATGCGCGTTCAACAGGTCCTTATTCGTTAATTACTCAGCAGCCGCTGGGCGGAAAGGCACAGTTCGGTGGTCAGAGATTCGGAGAAATGGAAGTGTGGGCTTTGGAAGGTTACGGAGCATCGCATATTCTTCAGGAAATCTTAACCGTAAAAAGTGACGACGTTCAGGGAAGAGCTAAGATTTACGAAGCAATTGTTAAGGGAGATAATATCTCCGAACCCGGTATTCCTGAATCGTTTAACGTTCTTATCAAAGAACTTCAGGGATTAGGACTTGAAATTAAACTTAATTAAGAATTTTTCTACAAGGAGATAAATCTATGCGATTCGGAGCGCAAGAAAGAAAAGTAAAAGATATAAAAAGCATAACGATTAGCTTGGCGAGTCCCGACGACATTTTGTCGCGTTCGCACGGCGAAGTTACAAAGCCCGAAACGATAAATTATAGATCATTTCGTCCGGAAAAAGAGGGTTTGTTCTGTGAAAAAATATTCGGACCGGTAAAGGACTGGGAATGCGCATGCGGTAAGTACAAAGGCATTCGTTACAAAGGAATTGTTTGTGACAGATGCGGCGTTGAAGTAACCCAAAAAAGTGTCCGCCGCGAAAGAATGGGACATATCGAATTAGCCGTACCGGTAGTTCATATTTGGTTTTTTAAAGCTCTTCCGTCTAAAATCGGAAATATAATCGGCTTAAAAACCAAAGAACTTGAAAAAGTAATTTATTATGAATCATATATAGTTATTAATCCCGGTCCTACTGGACTTAAGAAAAAAGATTTGTTGTCCGAGGACCAATATTACGAAATATTAATGTCGCTTCCCCAGGAAAATGAAACTCTTGAAGAAGACGACCCGAATAAATTTGTCGCTAAAATCGGCGGCGATGCAGTCCGTACTTTGCTTAAGGAATCGGATGTTGAATCACTTTTCCACGAATTGAAGGAACGTTTGGGCGAAGAAACATCTCAGCAGAAAAGAGCCGATTTGTTGAAACGTTTAAGAGTTCTTGAAGCTTTCCGCGAGAAACCGGGCAAAGTTCCTAACAAACCGGAATGGATGGTTATGAGCATTATTCCCGTTATTCCGCCCGAGCTGAGACCTTTGGTCCCGCTCGAAGGAGGAAAATTTGCCACAAGCGACCTGAACGATTTGTACAGACGCGTTATTATTCGTAATAACAGATTAAAAAGATTAATCGAAATTAAAGCTCCGGAAGTAATTCTGAGAAATGAAAAAAGAATGCTTCAGGAAGCTGTTGATGCACTGTTCGATAATTCGCGTCGTTCAAGCGCTGTCCGCAGCGACGGAAATCGCCCGCTGAAATCGCTTTCGGACATGCTTAAAGGAAAACAAGGCAGATTCAGACAAAACTTACTCGGTAAACGTGTGGATTATTCCGGACGTTCGGTAATTGTTGTCGGTCCCGAGTTGAAACTGCATGAATGCGGTTTGCCGAAAGATATGGCGGTTGAACTTTACAAACCGTTTATTATCCGCAAGCTGATTGAAAGAGGATATTATAAAACGGTTAAAAGCGCTCGCAAAGCGGTTGATAGAAAAGAAGACGTTATTTGGGAAATCCTTGAAAAATTAATTGAAGGACATCCCGTAATGTTAAACCGCGCTCCTACGCTTCACAGACTCGGAATTCAAGCATTTCAGCCGAAACTTATCGACAGCAAAGCAATTCAGCTGCATCCGATGGTTTGTACCGCATTTAATGCCGACTTTGACGGCGACCAAATGGCGGTTCACCTTCCCCTTTCTTTTGAAGCACAGTTGGAAGCAACATTGTTAATGCTTTCGAGTCACAACATTCTTTCACCTCAGAACGGAAATCCGATTGTTGTCCCTACTCAGGATATTATTCTCGGAATTTATTATCTGACTAAAGTTAAGTCCGGCGCT
>CAYLYR010000051.1:0-11798 GCA_964387835.1 uncultured Melioribacter sp. | reverse complement strand
TTCTTATATTTAGGAAGCTTTAAGCCGATTGTAACTATTCCTCTTGGTTTGAATCCTGTTAACGCTTTGAAAAAACAAAGAGAGAATGAAATAGTATTCGGATACATAGGTTCCATTGCCCCGATAAAAAACGTAATATTTATGATTAAAGCTTTCAAAAAAGCGGCTAAAAATCAAAGGTTGTTAATTTTCGGCAACGGTGATCCCGAAGAAATTATTCGTGTCAAAAAAGAGATTTCAATAACGCCTAATATTACTTATCAAGGCTCTTATTCACCGGATAAATTGGAGGAGGTTTTTTCTGAGTTTGATGTTCTGATTGTTCCCTCTTTTATGGAAACATACTCATTTACCGTACGTGAAGCATTAATGGCAAATCTGTTTGTTCTTGCTTCCAATGTAGGTGGAATTCCCGATATTATTGCTAATGAAAAAAACGGGCTTTTATTTTCTCCTTTTGACAGTGAGGATTTAGAGGGAGCAATTAAACGCGTTATTAATAATCCGGAAATAATTTTAAAATCGTTACATGATAAAACCGTTGTTAAAACAATTGCGGAAGATGTAGATATTTGGAAAACTTTATATTTTAATGATAAAAAGTTTCCCAAAGTCTCAATAATTATTCCTGTTTTTAACAAAGTGGAATTAACGCAAGAATGTCTAACGTCTGTTTTTGAAAATACGGTTTATCCGAACTATGAAATAATTATTGTTGATAATGCCTCGTCCGACGGAACGAAAAATTTTCTTGATAAGATAAAACGTAAACATTATAACGTAAAGGTTATTTATAATAAAGAAAACTTAGGTTTTGCAAAAGCAAATAATGTTGCCTCGGAAATTGCAGAAGGTAAATATCTACATTTCTTAAATAATGATACGAAAGTACAAAAATATTGGTTAAGTGCTTTAGTGGAAGTTGCTGAGAATGATAAGAATGTTTTTGCGGTGGGGAGCAAACTTTTATTCCCCGATAGAACCATTCAGCATGCCGGAGTGGCTGTATTTGAAACTCGCACTGAAATAGCTCCTATTCATTTATTATATCAATATCCACAGAATACGGGTCTTGTGTTAAAGTCAAGGCTTTTTCAAGTTTTAACAGGCGCGTCATTGCTGGTAAGAAAGGATAAGTTTTTCGATGTGCAAAAATTTGATGAGGATTTTTGGAACGGTTATGAAGATGTGGATTTATGCTTTAAATTAGGTGAATTAGGCGGGAAATTAGTTTATGAACCTCGTTCTTTGGTCATTCATTATGAATCACAGAGCGGACCTGAACGATTTAAAGCTACCGATAAAAACATTTCATTACTGAATAAAAAATGGAGCGGTAAGATAATTCAGGATATTCAAAAAAAAGATCTGGGGGCAAATAGAAAAAACTATTCGACAATTAATGAATATTATCCAGACAAAATTAAATCTAATAATAGCGCTTCGGTCATAATTGTAACTTATAATTCCGAAAAAACTATCGGCAATTGTTTGGACTCTGTTTTGAGAACAATTAGAAGAAACGATGAAATTATCATTGTCGATAACGCTTCTTCTGATAAAACGGTTTTAGTATTGAAAAAATATGAGAAAAGTGATTTAAGAATTAAGGTTATTATAAATGACCGCAATTACGGATTTTCCAAAGGCTGTAATATCGGAATTAAAAAAAGCGTTAACCCGTTTATTGTACTTTTAAATCCCGATACTACAGTTTATGGAAATTGGTTGGATAAGTTAATAGTACATTTTAATAATCCTCTCGTTGGCGCGGTTGGTCCTCTCTCCGATTATGTTGCCGGTTTACAGCAAGTGAAGCTTTATCTTCAAGGAGATTATAATTATGAAGAGATAACATCGAAATTGGAGAAGCTATTTCCAGCCGGAGAAGTTGCTACATCGCTGCTTATAGGTTTCTGTTTGGTACTGAAACGCTCAGTACTTAATCGAATCGGGTTACTGGATGAGAGTTTGTTTTTAGGAAACGACGATTTAGAGTTAAGTTGGCGTTTAAGGATGTTTGGTTATAAATTGGTAATTGCGGTTGATGTGTTTATTGCCCATAAAGGACAGCAAAGTTTTAAATCTCTTGAGAAAAAGAAACAATCCGAATTGGTTCAAGCCAGTTCAATTGCTCTATATAATAAACTTAAAGTGTATTATGGGGAGAACAATGTCCCAACTCCCTTAAATTTATGGGGAGTCAATTGGTTTAATCCGGAAAATGCAAAATTCAACATCGAAAGCAAGTTGTTGAATGTTAAAAGTAAATATAGGAGTTTGTTCAACATAATAAGAAAAGATATTTTTGTCTCGATCATTGTTCCGGTTCTTAATCAATTTGATTATACGCGAAAATTTCTTACATCTATTGGTGAAGCAATCCCGTTTTCGGTTGAAATAATAATAATTGATAATAACAGCGATGACAAAACAGAAAGATTTCTCTTTTCGTATCAGCAATTAACGGATAATGTTATTTTGATAAGGAACAAGGAAAATCTGGGATTTCCAAAAGCAATAAATCAAGGATTCCGACAAGCAAAAGGAAAGTACATTATAGTTGCTAATAATGATATTGTTTTTACCGATAATTGGCTGTTAAAAATGATTTCTCACGCAGAGGCAGAAAAAAACGTGGGTATCGTCGGACCGGTTTCCAACAAAGTTAGCGGAGTACAACTTGTAAAAGATGCCGAATACGATTCACTTGAAGAAATGCATCAATATGCTCGGAGTGTGGAAGAAAGATTTAAAGGTCAGAGATTTGAATTTCCCCGCGTTGCTTTTTTGTGCACTTTGATAAAAAGGGAAGTAATCGAAAAAATCGGCGGACTTGACGAACGTTTTTCGCCGGGCAATTACGAGGATGACGATTATTGTCTGCGGGCGCAATTAGCCGGATTTAAAACCGTGATTGCACTTGACGTTTTTATTCATCATTTCGGTTCTAAAAGTTTCAAAGCAGACGGGGAAAACAAATACGGAAAATTATTGGAAATCAACAAGCAAAAATTTATCGGTAAGTGGGGCGCAACTCCCGATGATATTTGGCTCAAAGGTAAAAAGCCTAACTCTCGGGAATTATTTATTCCTTTAACTCCACTTTCGTTCATAAACTTAGTTACTCTCGCTAATGAAGCGCTGAACAGTGAAAATTTTGAGGATGCATTAAAATATTTTGAAAAGGCAATTGAACAGTTTGATGAAACAATCGGTGTAAAAATTAATGATTTGTTGATGTTAGCTTCAAAAATAGCTAAATTACTAAATCGTTATGAAATTGCCGAGAAATATTTACTGAAACTTTCCGAGTCTGTTGAGTCAAATGCTGAAGTTTACAATATGCTCGGAGAGATTGCGGAATCAAAGGACGAATTTCAACAAGCTGTCGGTTACTATCAAAAGTCAATTGAAATTGCGGATAATTCCGAATTAAGAAGGAAAATAGATAAATTGAAAAATAACTTACTAACAAAATCATAATTGCGGAGGGGCAATGAAATCGTTTTACGAACTATTTAACAAAGCGTACGACCTGAATAAATTAGGAAAGTACGACGAAGCGCAAAATGCTTTGCGTGAAGCCGAAGAAGCGTTTGTTCCTAATGATAAGAGCATCACTTTGGAGGATATTTATATTCTGCGAGGAACAATTGCGCTTAACCAGGAAGACGTTGAGTATGCGCTGGAAGCATTTGAAGCAGCGTTAAAGAAAAATCCCGGTTCGGCGGAAGCATGCCTCGGATTAGGACAAATCTTTTATCTTGTTGAAGATAAGAATGCAACCAAGGCGATGTTTGAGTGGGCGTTAAAAAACAACAATGAAAATGAAAGCGCACGCAATGCCCTTGTAAATATTAATCGGGAACTCGGTTACCCGGATTGGCATTCTTCATTAGATGAAAAAAATGATGAAAGTGAAGGAGAAGAAGAGGATTTTTCTTTTGAGAATATTTACGACAATGCTTACGAACTTTTTCTAAACAATAAATATTCCGAAGCGCTTAAACAACTTGCTGCGCTTAACAGCAAATACGTTGAAGAGGCTTATCTTCTGAAAGGGAATATCTATCTCGCTGACGGAGATTTGGAAAACGCAAGAATGGCTTTTGAAAAGGTTCTTGAACATAACCCCGAAGCGGTGGCTGCATTAGCCGGACTTGCCGAATACTTTTACAAAAAAGGACTGAAGCAGGACGCAAAGGTTATGTACGAACAAGCTCTTAAACTTGATCCGCATGATGAATTTGCGCTTGTCGGTTTGGCAAAGGTTAATCAGGAACTCGGTCTTTCTCCGGTTCATAATCTTGTTGATTTTTTCTCGAACACCGAAGTCGCCTCGGAAGTGAACTCAAGATTGGATGATGCTTACGATAAGTTTGAAGCAAAGGATTTTAACTCGGCTCTTACAGTGTTAAATCAATTGGAAGGCGAGCTGCGCGCTTTGGAAAGCGAAGGCGTTAATGATATTATTTCCCGAGTCAAAAACTTTAAAGGATTTAATTATTTGTCTCTTGGCGATGTTCAAAATGCTCGATTCGAATTTGAAGGCGCATTGGAATTGAATACTGATAGTTCGCAGGCTTGTTCAGGATTAGGAGAGGTTTTTTATCTTGAAGGAAATGATAAAGAAGCTAAAATTATGTTCGAGTGGGGAGTTAAAAATAACAGAGCCAACAGTTTTGCTAAAGCCGGATTGGCTAAAGTAAATAAAGCTCTCGGGCTTCCTGCCGATCACAACACACTCTTTTTGGGAATTGACATTGAAAACAGTAAGGCTTTTACCGATTTAATGACCGAAGCTTACGATAAATTTGTCGCCAAGGATTTTGAATCTGCAATATCCGCATTGGAAAAAGCTGAAGAGATGTACGATGAAATGCCTTCTACGCGTGAAGAGAAACTTTCTCTTGCCAGTATTTCAAATTTCAAAGGCTACAGTTACTTAGGATTAAACGAATTGGAAGACGCCCGCAAAGCTTTTGAAAAAGCTCTTGTCCTTAATCCGGAGAGTTCGCAAGCTTGCGCCGGACTTGGTGAAATTTTTTATCTTCTTGAACAGGAAGAAAATGCAAGGGTAATGTATGAGTGGGCGGTAAAGAATGAACCGAGGAATAAAGTAGCGATTGCAGGCTTGGATAAAGTGAATAAAATACTCGGTATCAAAGATGAAATTATTAAGAAGAATACGGAGAAAATCGAAACATTAATTGAAAGCGCTTATGAAGATTTTGAAAAGAAAAGCTACGAGATTGCTTTGGAAAAACTTCTTGAAGCCGAAAGTTTAATCTCCGAAACTTTTGAAGAGCAGGAAAAAGAAGGAACGATAGCAAGTATTAATAATTTTATCGGTTTTAATTATCTTGCGCTTGGAAAGAACGAGCGCGCAAAAAATCATTTTGAAGTAGCTCTGGAGAACAATCCTAATTCATCACAGGCTTGCGCCGGGTTGGCGGAAGTCCTTTTCCTTGATGGGAAAGATAAAGAAGCGAAAGAGATGTACGAATGGGCAGTGAAAAATAATCCCGAAAATAGGTACGCTTTAGCGGGATTGGCAAAAGTGAACAGACTGCTCGGTTTGGATGAAAACGATAATTCGCTGTTGTAAATTATGCATGATATTTCACTTTGCGTAATTGTAAAAAATGAAGCGCATTACTTAACGGATTGTTTGGAATCGGTAAAAGATATTGTTGATGAAATAGTTGTAGTTGATACCGGCTCTACAGACAATTCCAAGGAGATTGCAAAAAGTTTCGGCGCTAAAGTGTTTGATTTTAATTGGGTGGATGATTTTTCGGCGGCAAGGAATTTTTCCCTATCTAAGGCGACAAAAGATTGGATACTTTACCTTGACGCTGACGAGCGATTATCAAAGAAATCAATTGCGCTGATAAATAAAATTAAAATTCAGAAGCGGAAAGCCGGATATTATTGCCGCGTGGTTAGCCCCTCCGCTGCAACCGGCAATCCTTCGGTTATGAAGTATATCCGGTTCTTCCGCAATCTGGATAATCCTCGCTTTGAAGGTAAAGTTCATGAACAAATTATTCTCGATTTGGAAGCGAAAAACTTTGAGCTTATCGATTCCGAAATAGAAATTCTGCACATCGGATATGATGTGGGGAAAGAAGCGCTGGAGAAAAAGGCGCGTAGAAATCTTGAGCTTCTGCTTAAAGATTACCGAATAAATCCATCGTCGTACAACGCTTTTCAGCTTGGGCAGAGTTGTATTTTTCTGAACGAATTTGAAAAAGCCGATGAATATTTTAGGATTGTGATTAAACGGAAAGAGCTTGATGAAGAGCATCTCGCCCAAACGTATCGGTATCTTGCGGCGTTTGCGCTTTCAAGAAAAAAAATGGATGAAGCAGAAACTTATGCTCAAAAGGGTTTGACGCTTCGTAAGGAATCGCCGCTGCTGAATGTCGTAATGGCAAATATTAAGTTGGAGAAAGGGGATTTAGAATCAGCCGCTGTTTTCGGGCGTAGAGCTTATGACTACAACGAAATTTATTTGTCCGGCAAAAAAGAAACAAAGTTTGAAGTTTTGGTAGATGAAAAAAATATGTTCCTTTACGGGATAAATCTCGCCGTTGCCGCAAATTCCAAAGAGCTGTTTAATTACCTTTATTCTTTTATTCATCGGTTCAATATTGCAGTAGAGGATTTCGAAATACTAAAATTTTATAATGAACTTTTTAACAGCGAAAAAATTTCGGAAGAAATACTCGGTAAAGTTTTGAAGTATCTTGATAAAATAAACTTTCAAATTTTGTTTAATGTTTTGAGTAGTACTTCAAGGTATAATAAAAATACTACACTCAAAACATTTGCAGATTATAAGCCGGAATCTTTCAACTTTAATTTTGCTTATGCCGAAACTATTGAAGAAGAGAAACCGGAACAAGCGATTAAATATTACGAAAGGGCTTTTGAAGCGAAGCCGAGTAACTTGATAGTTATTTTAAAATTGCTCGGTTTATACTCCGGCAAAGGGGACTTAATGAAACTTAAAACCATGTTTGAAAAAGCTATTCCTTATTTTGAAGATAATGAAGAGCTGCACAATCGTTTTTTGTCGATATACAAAAAGTTGTAGAGCAATTTATGCTTGAGCAAGATCAAATATTGCAGAGCTTAAAGAGATTGGATGAGGGTGATAATTTTAGTTCGCTTAAAAAAAACATTATTGATTATTTCACTTCGTTTCGTATTGATTCCGATGAACTGTTCGATATATTGCGAAAAGGAATAAGACGAGGATATGCTAAAGAAACCGCCCGTCTCCTTTCCGAAATAACCGAGGAGTATTCTTTCCCGCAACTTTACACTCTCCTTGCCGAAGCGTATGAAAAGTCAGCCCAATATGAAAAAGCAGCGAAGGTCTTTATTAAATTATCCGAGTTGGCGCCGAGGGAATCGGTTTATCTGCTTTCGGCTGCGGAGAATTTTCAAAATGCGGGAATGTATGTGGAGGCAATAAATCTGTATGAAAAAGTTTACGCAAAAGATAAAAATAATGCAGTTGCTGTTTTTAACCTCGGGGCTTGTTTTCGTAAGTTGAATGATTGGGATAATGCCGCAAAGTTTTTCGAACAATACATTAAGATTAAACCTGAAGACGAAAAGGGATTTTACAATCTCGCTGTGATTTACGAAAAGGAATTTCGATTTGTGGAAGCGGAAAAACTTTATCGAAAGGCTTTATCGTTGAATAACAATTTCCCGGATGCTCATTGGAATTTAGCCTTGATATTATTGAGGGAGAGAAAGTATGATGAAGGATGGGCTGAGTTTGAATGGCGTAAACGTATGCCGTTTTATAAAAAGAATAATCTTGATGTTGAGGAATGGAAAGGAGAAAATCTTAAAGGGAAGAAGGTTCTGATTTATTCGGAACAAGGCTTCGGCGATATGATTCAATTCGTTAGATTTATTCATAATCTAAAAGAGCAGTCTCCTCAATTAGTTGCGGTTTTTGTCCCGGATGCAATTACGCGTTTATTTAATTCCATGCAAATATTTGATTTGATTACGTCCGATTACGAAGAGATTGAGGATGTGAAATTTGATTACAAAGTTTCGTTTCTTTCTATCCCGTTTTTGTTAAATATTGCAAATGATAAAATTCAGTTAACGGGACCGCTATTTAACATTGCTCACGCAAAGGATATTAGCGATGACGATGTTTTGAAAATCGGGATTGTGTGGAAAGGTAATCCGGAGCATGAAAACAGCCGCTACCGTGATTTAGAGTTGAAGGATTTGCTTGAGATGTTTTCACAAATTGAGAAAGTGGAAATTCATTCGCTGCAGAAAGGTGAAATATCGAAAGAGGAGGAAGAGCTTTTATATAAAGATGACGTTATTAATCATTACAATCAAATTGATGATTTCTTCGATACGGCTGAGATTATTGCATCGCTTGACGTTGTTATTTCAGTAGATACAGCGGCTCTACATCTTTCCGGTTCAATGATGAAAGAGACTTGGGGGCTTATTCCAAAAAATAGCGATTGGCGATGGGGCGATAATATTACTCGTTCGGATTGGTATCCTACGGTTGAAATTTTCAAACAGTCAAAACTTGGAGATTGGGCGGCTTTGCTGAACGATATAAGAGAAAGGCTGCTTCGTAAAATTAACTACGGCGGTTTTGCGGAAAGAAGAGATAAATTGGAAGCGGAAGGTTCGGCTTATTTTAATTCCGGTAAATATGAAGAGGCTATTCGATTATTTACGGAAGTCGCTGAAAAATATAGGGATGCTCGCGCTTATAATAATTTGGGAATAGTTTTTCGAAGCGCAGGTAAAGTTGATGAAGGAATTTTAAACTTCAAAAAGGCAATAGAGCATGATGAAAAATACTTTGAGGCATATCGAGGTCTTGTTTCATTGTTAATTGATCTTGGTAAATTTGATGAGGCGCATCGAGTTTTAAATTCGGCAAGGCAATTTTTTGCAGACGATTATGAGTTAATCTATTTGACGGCAATTCTTTTTCATAAGGAAAACCGGCTTGAAGAAGCATATGAAAATTACTTGAAAATCTATCCTAATTATCAAAACGTAAATTACCTTTTAGATTTCGCAACTCTGCTTTTGGAGGAAAAGAAAACCAAATTTGCCGATAAGGTTTTAACGGAAAATAATAAAATCTTGAATTTGGATAAACGATATTATTTCTTAAGAGGTAATTTACATAAAGAGAATGAGGAATTTGAAGAAGCAATTAAACGCTATGAAGCTGCTTTGTCTATTGACCCGAAATACTTTGACGCAAAGATCAATCTTGCTTTGGTGAAGTTTTTATTGTATAGAATTGATGAAGCGAAAGAATTGTATATAGAGTTATTAAGTGAAAAAGAAGAAGCGAATATTTTTTATAATCTTGGAATTATAGAGCAAGAGAAGAAAAATTATGATGAAAGCTTAATGCGTTTTCAAAAAGCAATCGAACTAAAACCTAAACCGGAATATTATTTTGCAATGGCTGAGATTTTTCTCTCAATGAAAAATTTTGAAATCGGATTGCCTCTGTATGAAAAACGCCTTGAGTTTATGAATGTTTTTTTTAAGCCGAAAATGCCTTCTTGTTGGGAAGAAATGGATGGAAGAAAAATTCTGGTTTTTGAAGAGCAGGGTATAGGCGATACGTTTCAGTTTGTCAGATTTATTAATGCAGTTAATGAAACGGCTGAAGTCATTACGCTTGCGGTTCGTCCGAAGATGAAAAATTTTTGGGAGAGTGTAAACATTGCCGACAATGTTGTGCCGCTCGAAGAAACAAATATTAAAGATTATGATTTCGTAATCCCGATAGTTTCTCTTTTTTATCTGTGGCATAACAAATTCCGGACGTTCCCGCGGAATAAAAAATATCTTACTGTTGAGAAATCCGCACTCCGCGATGAAATTAACCCTCGTAAAAAAATTGCTTTGGCTTGGCGCGGAAACCCGAACCCTGTTCATCACAGAAAGCGTCATATGAAGTTGGAGAATCTCTTGCCGTTGATAAATAGCGTTGATGCGGATTTTTATATTCTGCAGAACGAACTTAATGCCGAAGAAGAAACGATAGTAATCAATTACTCAAATCTCATTTTTGAAAAAGACGTTGTAAGTGATTGGAATAAGCTTTCGGAATTGGTTGCATGCTCGGATTTGGTCTTGACAATCGATACGGTTTACGCTCATCTTGCCGGTGCATTGGGGAAAGAAGTTTTCCTCATGCTTCCTTATAGCGCCGATTGGCGTTGGGGGATAGATGATAGTTTAAGTTATTGGTATGATAAAATGAGACTTTTCAGACAAAGCCGAATTAATGATTGGGATTCGGTTATAAAGGATATAATAATGAATATTGATTCAAAAATAAAATGAACTTGCTTAATGTAAATGAAATATTGGAGCGGGTTAATCTAAATTTAACCTCCGGGAAAATTCTTGAAGCACAAAGATTGATAAAAGAAGGACTTAAAATTGCCTCGAAAAATTATTCCCTTTTGAACTTGGATGGAATAATCTCGAATGCCCTCGAAGATATTAATACTGCTATTGAATCTTTTAACAAAGCGATTGAAGTTGAACCGGATAAGCCTGATGCTTACATTAACTTGGGAATTGTTTTTATGAGAAACTACCGATTTGAGGAAGCGTTAAAAAATTTTAGAATAGGAGTTGAAAAAAATCCCGCAAACTCTTCGAGCAGATACAATTTTGCTCTTGCCCTTGAGGCGCAGGGAAACATTGATGAGGCGATTAAGCAATATGAATTTTCTATAAAGTATAATCCTCAAAATCATGCTGCATTTACTAATCTCGGGATGTTGTATTTACTGACCGGAAATTTCAAGAAAGGATTTGAATACTTTGAACATAGGTTTTACACCGGAGAACTTAAAAGAGGAGAACTGCCAGGAAAACGTTGGGAAGGAGAGATTGCGCAAGATAAATCCCTTTATGTATATGCCGACCAAGGTTTCGGTGATGTAATACAATTTTCTCGTCTCTTGAAATTAGCGCGAAAGCGAGTCGGTAAAATATACTTTGAATGTCAAGAAGAGCTTTATGATTTAATGCAGAGCCTTGAGGGGTACGACGAACTTTTTACTTCTTCGGAGGATTTTACTCCCAAGTACAAATATGATTTGCAGATTCCCTTAATGAGTTTGCCTTATGCTTTGCAGCTTACACAAAATAACATTCCTTCCGAAGTCCCTTATTTACATGCTGATTATGAAAAGTCCAGACAATGGGAAAAGTATTTTTCCAATTTCGATGGAGTTAAAGTCGGAATCACATGGAGAGGAAATCCGGTCTTTCGCAAGAATAACATTCGCTCAACAACTCTTGAAAAATTTCTGAGTTTTCTCAATCCGGAAGTGAAATTGTTCTCGCTGCAGATGAATACCTCGGAATCGGAAAAGAGAATGATGAAAGAAAACGGGATTGTTGATATCTCAAATATGTTGCTATCTTTTGCCGACACCGCCGCCGCCTTGGAAAATCTCGACTTGGTAATCTCAACGGATACGTCGCTTCCACACCTTGCGGGCGCTTTGGGAAAGCCTGTTTGGCTGATGCTCTCAAAAATCCCAGACTGGCGTTGGGGACTTACGGGAAACTCATCTCTCTGGTATCCCGGAATGAAAATATTTCGCCAAATACAATCGGGGAAGTGGGATGCTGCTTTTCTTGCCGCTAAAAACGAATTAGCCGAGTTAACGAAAATCCGTTTGAGAAAATAAATTATGTTTATTTTGTGAAGTTAATTTTTATTAGTAGTTAAA
>CAYLYR010000050.1:0-11861 GCA_964387835.1 uncultured Melioribacter sp. | reverse complement strand
AACCGAAAATGAAATTTACGGAAGGAGAATTTTCTGAAAGTGGGAAAACAATTTATGAATGAATTTCTTTATCTACGTTTTCTACAAACATGTCGTCCCTACGGGAATAGAAGATATATATCCGTTACCACACTAAATTAGTAATAGAAAGAGAAGAATTACTTCAGAAATTTTAGTTTGCTTTTACTGCAATAATATCGGGATATTCTGTTTTTATTCTTTTCATCTTCAATTTACACAACAGCTCCGTAGGAGCGAAATGTCTGTAGAACCTATTAAGCCAAACGCCGAAGCTCCATAGGAGCGACATGAAGAATTAAATCGGACAGGAGAATGAAAAGAATAGCTCCCCGATTATAGCCTTCGACATTACAATCCCGCTCTTTTTGCGGGGAATGACAAGGCAGTTCGCAATAATGGGAAAATAAAACTTCGCCTCTCCAAATAATTTTCAGGCATTTTTTTTGTGTCTTTCTTAAAATAATTGCTATATTTTAAATCTTAATTTTTTAGAATCCTTTTTTACCCGCTTGCATCAAACTTGCATTAAAAATTAGGAAATAATAACTTAAAATATAAGAGGTATTTAAAATGACGGAACATTTGACTAAAGAAACTTTTTTTGAGAAAGTGTTTAACTGGGAAAAGAATAAAGAATGGAAATATGAAGGCGACCTACCTTGTATTATCGATTTTTGGGCTGAATGGTGCCAACCTTGTAAAATGGTAGCTCCGGTTTTGGAAGAGTTATCCGAAGAATATGCCGGTAAAATTCATGTTTATAAAGTGAATACCGAAGAGCAGCAGGAATTGGCGGCGGCATTCGGAATCAGAAGCATTCCTTCTCTTCTCTTTGTCCCGATGGACGAACAACCTCAAATGGCTGTTGGTGCGCTTCCTAAAGAGACTTTGAAACAAGCAATTCACGAAGTTCTTTTAAAGGATGAAGTTAAAGCAGACTAAAAGTTTTTTAACGCTTTTAACCGTCCTCTTAATATTAAAAGGACGGTTTTTTTTTGCTCTTTTTCCAACCTAATATTTATTCACTATTAGATTTAATATTTATATTTTTACTTATCCCAAATATTTTAATAAGGAGGTTTTTATGTCAGTTCCAAAACCGTTTTTTCGTTGGCGTCCTCATCCTTGGCACGGAATAGAAATCGGCGATAACCCGCCGAGAATTGTGAACGCCTATATTGAAATTACACCTTTCGACAGAGTAAAATATGAAGTCGATAAATACACCGGTTACATGCATGTCGATAGACCTCAGCGCACTTCCTCCCAGCCTCCTGCTCTTTACGGTTTTATTCCGCAAACATATTGCGGTGTGCGCACGGGTAACTTAAATCCCGTTTCCGGAAAAGGAGACGGCGACCCGCTTGATATTTGTGTAATTAGCGAAAGACCGATTTCCCGCGGTGAAGTTATTTTGCGCGCCAGAGTTGTAGGCGGATTGCAGGGAACCGATCACGGCGAATCGGACGACAAAATTATTGCCGTTTTAAAAAATGATAACATTTACGGTGAAATCAGCGACATCTCGGAATTGCCCGATATTTTGATTGAAAGACTCAAACATTATTTTTTAACATATAAAATGCTGCCGGGCGGCGAAAACAATTTTACTATTGAATCCGTTTACGGATATGAACACGCCGCAAAGGTTATTGAGGCTGCAATAGAAGATTATAATGAAGTTTACGGCGGGCGTTAATGGTTGATATTAATAATATTGTTGTAATCGGCGATAAGGTTCTGATTAAGCCGGAAGAGACAATAAACAAAACTACAAGCGGATTGTATCTTCCGCCGGGCGTAACTGAAAAAGAACGCGTGCGCGGAGGATACATTATTAAAGTCGGTCCCGGCTATCCTGTCGCTTCTCCGATTGATGAAAACGAAAGCTGGAAAGATGCCGGAGCGGTAAAGTATATTCCGCTTCAGGTTGAGGAAGGTGATTTTGCACTCTTCAGCAGAAACAGCGGAATTGAAATAGAAATTAAAGATGAAAAATATCTTATCGTTCCGCAGTCTGCGATATTAATGGTTTTTCGCGATGAGGAACTTTTTAATTTTTAAGGGAAATTATGATAGTTAAAGAATTTGTAAACTTTCTTGAAGAGTATGAAAATTATATTGCTCCGAAAAGTAAAGAGCTTCATCTTAAATATTTTGAAGCAACCGTTTCAGGAAATCCGGATGATTATCAAAAAATTTCGGAGCTTGAGTTTGAACTAAGTCAATATTTTTCTAACAAAGATAAATTTGAGTTTCTAAGGAAAGTTAGAGAAAGCGGCGAGATAAGCGAACCGGTGTTGAATAGGGAATTAACTTTGCTTTTCAACGAGTTTGCTTCTCATCAGTTCGACGAAAAGTTGATGAAAAAGATAATCGACATTTCAACCGAATTGGAGCAAACTTTTTCTACTTATCGCGCGCAAATTAACGGGAAAGAATACACCGATAATGAGATTGATAAAATCTTGGAAACCTCTTCGGACAATTCCGAACTTGAAGCCGCTTGGAAGGCGAGTAAAGAAATCGGTGAAGTAATTTCCGAGAAGGTTATCGAAGTAGTAAAATTACGCAATGAGGCGGCGCGGCAGCTCGGATATGAAAACTATCATGCAATGAGTCTTTTGCTTTCCGAACAATCTCCCGATGAAGTTCTTTCGCTTCTTGATGATTTGGACAAGATGACGGCTGAGTCATTTTCTGCCGTAAAACTTCAAATGGATGAAAAACTAAGCGCGAGATATTCCATTCCGCAAAAGGAGTTAATGCCTTGGCACTATCAGGATAAATTTTTTCAGCAAGGTCCGAAAATTGTTGATTTGGATTTGGATAAATATTTTGAGGGGAAAGATGTTGTTGAGCTTACCCGAAAATATTATAACGGAATCGGATTGGAAATAGACGATTTATTGGAAAAAAGCGACTTGTACGAAAAGCCAGGGAAATACCAACATGCTTATTGTACCGATATTGATAGAGAAGGGGACGTTCGCGTGCTCTGCAATATTAAACCTAACTATAAGTGGATGGGAACTATGCTGCATGAGTTCGGTCATGCGGTTTATGATAAATATATCGAAAGGAAGCTGCCGTGGGAATTAAGAACGCACGCTCACATATTTGCAACGGAAGCAATTGCAATGATGTTCGGAAGAATGGCGGCGAGCCCGGCGTGGCTGCACGATGTTGCGGGAATCTCGGAGGAGGAAAAGAGTAAAATTAGTGAAGATGCCGAGTTGCTGCTGAAAACCGAGCAGCTTGTTTTCTCCCGCTGGGTTCAGGTTATTTATAGATTTGAGAGTTCTATGTATGAGAATCCCGAGCAGGATTTAAATTCACTCTGGTGGGAACTTGTTGAAAAATATCAATTGCTGAAAAAACCGGACGGACGGAATAAACCTGATTGGGCTTCTAAAATTCACGTTGCGCTTTATCCGGCGTATTACCACAATTATATACTCGGTGAAATTCTTGCGTCTCAGCTTTATTATTACATAAGCGCTAAGGTTCTGAAGAATGATTTCCCATCGGACTTAAGTTTTGCCGGCGAGAAGAATGTCGGAGAATATTTAAAGAAGTTGTTCTTCGGTTACGGGGCGCTTTATCCGTGGAACGAGTTGATAGAAAAAGCAACCGGAGAAAAATTAACGCCTAAGTATTACGCTCGTCAATTTGTCGGGAAGTAATCACTCTTTTTTCTTCCGATTATTCGGCTTACACTGTAAATTCAAAAGAAGATTTCAACAAAATATCTTATCTTTTTAATTGATTTTTTTATTACTAAAAATTTTCGGATAAACAATGAGTAAGAAAAAGAAGCAAAACACAACTGCGAAGAATAATGTTAAATCTACTAATTTTTTGGACTCAATCCCCGCGCTTTATAAAGAACTGATAGCATTTCTCCTTATTCTTATTCCATTACTTTTCTACTACGTTCCTTACGAAACCAATAATGTTCGTCCCCTCGGCAGCGACTATCTTTCAATAATCGGGCAAACGCATATTTGGCATGAGTGGCAAGAAAAAACCGGAGAAACTGTTTTGTGGAATCCGAATATTTTTGCGGGTGAACCGATTTATGAGAGAATTACTCCGAAGATTTTTCTCCTCGATACTTTTCTGGCTTATCTCGGCAAAATTTTCTTCTGGGTCTTTTGGTATATGCTGCTTGGCGGATTGGGAATATACGCTTTGCTTCGATACAAAAAAATACCTTGGTATTTTGCTGCAACGGTTGCCGTGGTTTTCATACTTCTCCCCGATTGGCAGGCGTTAATCGGAACGGGACACAATTCCAAACTTCGTGCAATCATGATTCTTCCTTGGTTTATTCTTTCTTTCGATTACTTTTTTGAAAAGAAGAATTTAGTGAGCGCCGGACTTTTTGCTTTTACTTTTGCAATGTTTAACCGCACTCACCACTTCCAGATTGTTTTTTACGGAATTCTTCTTCTCGTATTTCTTTACATTTATCCTACAATAAAATTGCTGATAGAAAAAAAGTATCGGGAATTCGGAAAACTTGCGCTTTTATTTGCCGGAGCTTTAATATTAACGATTATGACAGCCGCCCAGCCGCTTCTTTCAACGAACGAATACGCACAATATTCCACGCGCGGCGGACATCCGTTGAACATCGGACAGGAAGCGAAATCAGCCGAAAAATCGAGCGGCGTAAGTTTTGATTACGCCACGCGCTGGTCGTTTTCTCCCAACGAAATATTGGATTTCTTCATCCCTCATTTTTCCGGAGGTTTGCAAAGCGAAAAGTACGACGGCAGTAAATTCCCACAGCTTAAAGGGCGGGAAGTTCCCGGCTATTGGGGAGAAAAGCCGTTTAACGGGAATTATGCAACAATGGGCGCTATCCTATTTATCTTCGCGATATTCGGAATTTATTATTACCGAAAAGAAAAGTTTGTAGTAGGTTTGGCAGTTTTTATTGTATTCTCGTTGTTCCTCTCTTTCGGAAGGCATTTCCCGGCGCTTTATAAATTATTCTTTTACTACTTCCCTTACTTCTCGAAGTTTCGCGCGCCGTCAATGCTGGTTAACATTACCTTTCTTGCGACTTTAATTCTTTCCGGTTTCGGATTGAAAGCATTCTTAAAACAAGCTGTTGCAAAAGATATTAAATTTATCGGAGGCGTTCTCGGAGTTTTTATTGCGATAGCTCTTTATGTTCTTTTATTTTCTTCCTCTTTTGCCTTTGCTACTCCGCGCGAACTTTCCGGCTACAATCCGCAGACGATGAACATTGTAAAGCAAATTCGTCAGGAGTTTCTTACACGCGATACAATCAGATTGCTGATTATACTGATTTTGTTTAGCGGTGTAGCGCTCGGCTATCTCTACAAAAAGCTAAGAGTAGAATATTTTATTATTGCAACATTTATTCTCGCCGTTTTTGAGATATCGGGAATTTCACTTCGCGCTTATAATATGATTTCGCTTCAAAATCCCGATAGATTGGAAAAAAGCGATTTTGCTCCTACGCCGATTACCAATGTTTTAACAAAAGCCGATAAAAACTACAGAGCGCTTGTACTCGGTCGCGAATTTACGAGTAATCACTACGCATATTTTTATCCTTTGATTAGCGGCTACAGCGCCATAAAACTTCAGGCGATTCAGGATATTTTTGACCATGCGCTTTTCCGCGGCGGCGGATTAAATTGGAACGTAATAAATCTTTTAAGCGGAAAATATGTTATCGCCGATTCCCAACTGCAGGATAGCACCGCTACTCAGATAGCATACGATAAAAACAGAAAAGAATTTCTTTATCTCAATCCCAAGGCTCTGCCTAAAGCTTGGTTTGTAAAATCGATTAAAACTTTTGATGATAACGAATCTCTCGTTCTTTACATGAACAAAAATAATTTTACTCCCGATACCGAAGCGCTTTTACTTAAGAAAAACTTCTCGAATAAAAACTATTCCGGAAACGGAAAGATTACTCTTGTAGAAAAAAATCCTAATATGTTGAGCTTCAATTATTCAACCGATTCGAAGCAGTTTGCGGCAATTTCCGGTTCATTCTATCCCAAAGGCTGGAAAGCTTACGTGGACGGAAAAGAGATTCCCCTTTACGAAACCGATTTTATTATTCGCGGAGTTGAAGTTCCTGCGGGAAAACATAATCTTAAGCTTCTATTCCATCCGGAAACATATTTTGCCAGTATGAAATATGTTTGGATTGGGAATGTATTAATTCTCCTGTTGATTGTTATCCCGATAATTTTGCAAAGGAAACGAGGCAAGAATTAATGCGGAAAGTTCTTTTTATTTATCCGCTTTGGAGCTCATTTGTAGAAACCGATTTTAAACTTCTTTCGGAAAAATTTTTCGTAGTTCGT
This sequence comes from uncultured Melioribacter sp., assembly GCA_964387835.1. Lineage (GTDB taxonomy): Bacteria > Bacteroidota > Ignavibacteria > Ignavibacteriales > Melioribacteraceae > WGAL01. Next base: position 5,478 of record CAYLYR010000050.1, on the reverse strand, counting down.
TTTCAGTATAAGCATCGTAAAAGCGTATTTCATCATATAATTGAGCAAGTTAAGCTATTCTTTTTTCTATTGATAAATATCATGTCGAGCGATGCTGTTTACATTTGGTTCGCCGATTACCATTCCTTTTTGCCGATTTTGTTTGCCGAAGTTTTCCGGCTAAAATCATTCCTTGTCCTCGGCGGCTACGATGTTGCGTATATTCCCGAGTTGGATTACGGTTCGCTGAATAAACCGGCAAGAGCATTTTGCGCTAAGTATTCAATTCATAATGCTGCATTGAACCTTGCTGTATCCGAATTTGTTTATAAGAAAGGGAAAGAGATTGCGGGAAAAGCGAAGATAGAAGTATTGTACAACGGAGTTGAAATAGAGAAATGCAAGTCGGATGATAAGAAAACGAGAAGTAAAATTTTAACCGTCGGAATAATCGATTCGCTCGAACGAATTAAATTAAAAGGAATTGATGTTTTTCTCGAAGCGGCAAAAAGGCTGCCGGATTTGGAGTTTGTTGTAATCGGTGTGAAACCGGCGGCAAAAGAGCTGCTCGGCGAGATACCGCAAAATGTAAAGATATTGGGTTTTGTTGAACATGATAAATTATTTCATTATTACAGTGAGACAAAAGTTTATTGTCAGTTTTCCCTTGTGGAATCATTCTCGATGACCTTGGCTGAAGCAATGTACTGCGGTTGTACGCCGGTAGTTTCGGACGCCGGGGCTTTGCCCGAGGTTGCCGGAGAGAGCGGACTCATAGTAAAATCAAATTCCGCCGAAGAGTTTGCGGAAAAAACTTTGCGTGCATTTAACAAAGAAGAGAATGAGAATCTTACGGCAAAAGAGAGAATAGAAAATAATTTTTCTATCAATCAGAGGAAAAAAAGGCTTTTTGAATTAATGGAAAAAATAAGTTGAGATTTTAATGGGAAGCATAAAAGAATTTTATAAAACGGACGGGCTCGATTATAAATACAGACGTTGGCAAAAATATCCTTCGGGACAATTTGATTATGCTGCGACAGAAAGAGCAATTAAAAAATTTTTACAAAATGTTAATGTGGAAAATGCTCTGGAAGTCGGTTGCGGTCCCGGAACATGGACGGGATTTTTGTTAGAGCATACAAAAAATTTACTTGCCGTGGATATTTCCGACACAATGATTAACGAAGCAAAAAAGAACATCGCTGACGAAAATGTATCTTTTAGGAATATCGATATTATGAATTTCGATGAAGACCGAAAATTCGATTTGATTTTTTCAATCAGGGCGTTTGAATATTTCCCGCAGCAAATCGAATTTATTAAAAAAGCGTATGAAATGTTAAACGAGAACGGACGTCTATTTATTATTACGAAAACTAAAGCCTCTTATTGGTACGGCAGAAGCAAAATTCGTAAAGCGTTGAATAAGGTGTTCCCGTTTCTTTTTTATTATGAAAAAGAAGAGATGAATAATATCCGAAAAAATAATTTGGAAAATTTTCAGCAAAACAGATTGTTTACTGGCGAGCTTAAAAGGATGTTTTCCGAAACAGGCTTCGCCGATATTAAGATTAATCCTGTTATAATCAGACCTCCTTTGTTCATGAGAGGAAAATCTGAAATCCCGATTATCCCGCCGATATTGGAGCAGCCGACCTTATTCCTGCTGCGCCCGATTGACAGACTTCTTTCCAAAAGCTCACTCTTTACAATTTTTGCCGAGAGTTTTTCAATTAGCGGAATAAAAAAATGAAGCTCCTCTTTGTCGGCTCAAAAGATAATTTGGATTTGGAAAGAATCGGCGGAATTGAGAGTGTTATGCGCCGTCTGCTTGATTTTCTTAAACAAAAGGATTTTGATATTTCCGTTTTGGTTATTGATTCTGTACATAAAGAAAATCAATTTTATCAATCAGCTTACGGAAAAATTCCTATTAGAACTACTGATGTAAAAAGCGCAAGAAAGTTTCTCTTAACCGAAAAGTTCGACGTAATAAACTTTCTTAAAACTCCATTTGAAAATCCTATTTTCGCTTTGAAGTTTTTATTCGTAAAATTTAAATCAGGGACAATTACGACAAAACTCTTCTTTACCTATCCGACCGTAGCGAACTTAACTTTTTTACAGAAATTAAAACTTAAATTATTAATTGACGAAACTTTTCTGTTTTCAAAGCGTTTGGAAAAAGAGATAAGGAAATTTAATAATAACGTTACGTTCTTATATCCTCCGGTATCCGAGCGGTTTTTTAATAAGAAGCATCGTGAAAAAACCTCACAAAAAAAGATTCTTTTTGTCGGGAGAATAAGCGCCGACAAAGGAATTGAAATTGTTATTGATGTTTTTTCAAATTTAGATAAAAGATATTTTGAGACGGGCATTGTCGGATATTTTTCAACTGAGGAGGATAAAGAAAAGTATGAGAAAAAAATTAAAAATCTCAATGCGGATTACATCCAAATCGGAGAGAGAAAAAGCGGAGAAACTAAAGAATTAAATTTACGGGAATACGATATTCTTCTTTTGCCATATCAAGATTTGTCACCGACGTTGGATACTCCGCTTCTACTCCTTGAAGGTTTGGCTTCCGGATGTAAAATTGTAACTTCGGACATTGAGCCGATTAACGAGATTAAGGGGAATATTTATTTCGTTGAGGATTATAAAAACTCAGCGGAATTTATTAAAATTACGGAAGAGATTAGCGAGAAAGAAAGTATTGATTATAATCACGAATTTTCTCTCGAAAAGGTAGGTGCAAATTATTTGAATTCTTTAGCCAAGCATAATGTTAAAGTTTCTTAAAGATACGGTAAAACATAGTTTTATCTATGGTTTGGGGAACATTGCCTCAAAGCTGATTGGTTTTGTCCTACTACCGTTATATACGGCGCATCTCTCTCCGTCGGAATACGGCATTCTTGCGATAGTTGAGGTTTTGGGGCAGATTCTCGTCAGTGTCTTTTCCTTCAATATTAGTACGGCGATGATGCGTTGGGCTGCGGACGCTAAAGATGAAAGAGATAGGAAATCGATTATTTTTACTTCGCTCTCGTTTACACTTGTAATTGCGGTTTTGCTTCCGGTAATCTTAATTCCCTTTAGCGGCAATTTCTCTCTTTTATTTTTCGATAGCTCAAAGTTCGGCAATTATTTCATGCTGTTATTTCTTACTTCATCTCTCGGAATTTATAATCTGATTCCTCTAACAATAATGCGTTTGCGTGAACGTTCCGGCATATTTGCAATATTAAATACTATTAAATTTACAATTACTCTATTGCTGAATGTTTATTTTATTGCCTACAAAGGATACGGAATTACCGGAATACTTTTAAGTTTACTTATCGGACAACTTTTTCTAACAATTTTTTCTCTCCCGATTGTCGTTAAAAATATTATCCCAAAATTTAAGTTTTCTATTTTAAGGGAAATGTTACTCTACGGTGTGCCTCTTGTTTTTTCAACAATTTTTACTTTGGTTTTCACTATGGGCGATAGGTTTGTGATTAAATCTATTTCCGGCGACGCAAGCGTTGGATTTTATTCCTTGGGGCATAAAATAGCAAGCGTTATAAATGTTCTGATTTTACAATCTTTCCAACTTGGCTTTCTTCCGATTGCATATAAAAAACTCGGGGACGCTGACGAGAAAAAGTTTTTCTCCAAAGTTTTAACTTATTATGTGTTGCTTTTAATTTTCGCCGCGCTTGGACTTTCTCTTTTCGGGAAAGAAGTTCTTAAGACCTTTGCGTTGAACAAAGCGTACTGGGTAGCTTATTCCGTCATCCCGATAATCTCGTTAGCTTTTGTTTTTAAGGGAATTCAGTACAACTTTTCATTGTCGTTTCATTACTCAAAGAAAACAGCATACAACGCTTTAATCGTGATTATTACTGCGTTTATCAATGTTGTCCTAAATATTTTCCTCGTAGGGAAATATAATTTTGTAGGCGCCGCTTACGCAATGCTGCTTTCGTTTATAATTATGACAATTTTAACCTACTATTTCGGAAGGAGAGTTTATCCGATTGATTTTGAGATTATGAAAATAGTGAAGATAATTATTGCCGGACTACTATTGTTTGCAGCTACTCTGCTTATTCCGGATAATTCGACATTGATTTTAAGAATTTTCTTAAAGTCGGTTGTTTTGCTGGTTTATCCTTTTCTGCTTCTGTTCCTTGGAGTTTTCACGAAGAGTGAAATTGATTTTCTTGTGAATAAAATAAAATTAAAGAAAGCCGGTTAGAACTTATTACACGAATAGCCCGTACATTAAAATTCCGCCGGCAACCGCTACATTTAGCGATTCCGCGCTTCCGACACCGGGTATTTTCACACGGTAATCGGCAATGTCAACTATTTCCTCCGAAGGACCGAAAGCTTCGCTTCCCAAGATAAGAATCGTTTTAGAACTAAGTTTTCCAATCGTTCTAAGATCCGTTCCCTCAAGATCGGCAACAACAGCTTTGTAACCTTCGGCTTGTAACGCATTTATTTTCGCGCTTAAATCTTCGGCGATTTCATAATTAATATGAAAAATACTTCCCATTGTTGAGCGAATTACTTTCGGATTGAAAAGCTCTACCGATTTGTCGCTGAGAAGAATGTTCTTCAATCCGAACCAATCGCATGTTCTGATTATCGTTCCGAGATTTCCGGGATCGGCAATATTGTCGAGAGCAATAAAAGGGGCTTTTTCGGTGAGGTGAAAGTTTTCTTTAATATAAAATAATGCGGAAACACTTTGAGGCGTTTTAGTTTCGGTAAACTTTTCCATCTCTTTTTCGGAAACGTTTTGAAGCGGAATCGATTTTTGTTCGGCAATTTTTATTATTTCATCCGTGCTTCCGGAATGAAAATCCGAAATGAAAATTTCTTCGCAAACGTAAGGGCTTCTTAATCCTTCGAGGACGGCTCTTGTTCCTTCAACAATAAATTTTTTTTCAATACGCCGAAACTTCTTTTTCGTTAAAGAAGACAAATATTTCAGTCTGTTTTTGCTTACCATTTCAGTTTAGAATTGGAAATAAATAAAAGGCTGAATGTTCGAGGTTTTGAACTGCACGACTATGAAAATTACAATCGCAAGAATTAAGGATTGCACAATTACCGGAGATGAACCGAGAAACGCCTTCATTCGCTCTTCAAGTTTTACCGGAGTAAAATGGGAGAGCATTCCGATTATAAATATTGCGACAACCATCGGATAGCCGCTTACGAACTGGGGAAAAACTTCCGCGTGGAAGAAATGTGTTATTTGGTGAATCATATCAAAAGCGAGTTTGTAAGACTGCGCTCGGAAAAATATCATAGAGAACGCCCAAATATGAAAAGTGAGTATTACACCGAAAATTTTTACGCCCCAGCTTTTTTCATTAATCCATTTCGGATATTTTAACAAACGCTCAATTGCAAGCGCACCGCCGTGGATTGTTCCCCAAAATACAAATCTCCACGATGCGCCGTGCCACAGTCCTCCAAGCACCATTG
>CAYLYR010000049.1:0-11914 GCA_964387835.1 uncultured Melioribacter sp. | reverse complement strand
ATGAACATAAGTTTGATACAATCCTGAAAAATTTTATGGCATACACCGGAATAACAAATTTTGATATTTCTCGTTTTAATATAATCTCATTGGTTAAACAGCTGAACCTCGATACATTTGCTTCAGGAGTTTTATCATCGACTTTCAATGTGGCTACAACAACCGTATTAATTATCCTCTTTTATATTTTCATTGTTCTCGGTCATGAAAATATGCAGGAAGCTTTTAGAAGAAGAATCGAACAAATTAACATAAAGGCAAGCAGCAACAATACAAGCTTAATCGAGTCATGGGACATTACCTACAAAAAAATCACACACAAAATTCAACATTACTTTTCCACAAAATTTCTTCTAAGTCTTCTTGTCGGCGTTGCAACCGGAATTATACTCTGGCTTTTTAATATCCACTTTATAATAGTGTGGATGATACTAACAATGCTGCTTTATTTTATCCCGACTATCGGTCCGGCAATAGCGGTACTTTTCCCTTCTATCATTTCAATTATTCAATATGAATCGGTTGGTTATACTCTTTTCCTTCTCATTGCTCTTGTCGGAGTTCAAACATTAGTCGGAAATGTTATTGAGCCGATCTTCCTCGGCGACAGATTAAACATGAACCCGCTTGTTATTTTACTTTCACTATTTATTTGGGGATACATTTGGGGAATTATAGGAATGCTTCTCGCTGTGCCGATAATGTCGATTTTCCAAATTATATTTTCACTTTCAGATTCGCCTAACCTGCAATTTATCAGCGCTCTGATGGGAAGCGGCTCGGGAAACGATTAATGAAGAATCTTGATTTTCAACCTAAGAAATCCACACGGAAATTCCGCAATAATTATAAACTGCATGATTTAGCCGAATCTCACGGGAAGAATCTCCTTGTCCAGTTCGGTTTTGACTTTAAGGCGTTCGGTGAAGATAGACGTTACGAGAAAGTTTGGGAAAAAGGTGAAGACAAACCGGACGCTCTGATTGATTACAACGGCAAAAAACTTTTACTCGACTGGAAAGGCAAACATAAAGCAAAATGGATTGTGAACGAACGCGCCATCCGTTCTTATGAGAAGTGGAGCGCAGAGCTTAATCTCCCTTTAATGATTGCCTTTTTTGTTTTTGATTCCGAGAATAAACTTACCGACCGACGTTTCGCAATTATAAATCTTCACCCTTACAAAGTTCAATCACAACGGGAGTGGGATAAGAACAAAACCGTCCGTTTCCCGGATAATCTGCCTGTTTTTAACGGAGTAAACATTATGAAGTTTTTTAAGGATGAATATTCCACTCTGATAAAAAAATAATTCTTTTCCTATTTCGATAAAAAAAAACCGTACAATTTAGATTAGAAATAATATCCTATCGAGAAATAAAATTGGAAAGGACTTCTCACTATAATGTTTTTTTCAATTCTGTTTTTAAATGTAAAACTTTTGCCTATCGAAACTTTAGCCGGTCCAATTGGAGTTTTAAGCGCTAAAGCCAAACCGATTCCGTGCTTTAAATCTTTAAACTTAATTTTATAATAATTCTCCCAGATGTTTCCCAAGTCGTATCTTAAAGAAACATATGAATCGAAGAAAATCTTGAACGGCAGCTTGTATCTGTATTTTAAAGATGTAACAAATATTTGTCGTCCATGCGCTTCGTTTTCACGCATGCCGTAAAATGACTCTTCACCGCCGAGAAAGAATTGTTCCGAAAGAGGAAGCGTTTCATCGCCAAGCCCTAATTTTACAGAGGAAAGTAAAGTGGAGACCTTACTGATAGAAAAATAGCCTTTGTAATCAGCTCCGAATTTTGTGTAGGGAATTTCGGATAAGAACTGATTGTTTGCAGTTTCATAGTAAGTATTAAAATATATTCCGGAAGTGGTAAAAGGGACAAGGTTACGCGAGTCGATAGTAAGATTAACCGAAAGTGCGCTGACAAGATTTGAATATGTGTCGCCGGAATAATTATTAATTCCGTAAACTTTATCTCTCATTAACTTCCAACCGAAGAAGAGAACGCCGAGACGTTTTATTTGTCTTCCGAAACTCAATTCCCCTCCGAGGTGACTTGACTCGTATGTTCCGTCAATTTCGTGTACAATAATATGGTCATTATTCGTTTTCTTTTGACGGTATGTGAAAATTTGTTTTCCTTCATAAAAGAACTTCAAACGATAAGTAAAAAAGGACTTAAAAATTCTCGGGGCAATATGCTCAACAGAAATAAATTGAGATTTAAGTCCGCCGAAAAAGGTAAACCCTAATTGACTTCCGTCGCCGAAAAGATTCTCATTTCTAACATCAAGAAAAATACGCGACAAATATTCATTATCAATTTTTAATCCCAAGCGTATAAATTTGCTCGGTTTTTCTTCCAAGTTCATCTTCAGTTTAACCTTAGAATCTTTACGCAAAGGCATAACTTCAATCGCGTTAAATAAGTCCGTTGCCCTAATGTTTTCAAGGGATTCCACAAGTTCTTGTTTCAATATCGGTTTCCCTTTCTCACATTCCATTTCCCTTGCGACAACAAATTTCTTCGTTTTCTTTAAGCCTGTTACCTTCAAACCATCGTAGAGATAATTGTCAAAAATAAAATGAACAACGCCGGAACTCTTATCAAATTTTATTTTTTTTAACTCGAGAGATATTTCTCCTCGCGCTCTAACATGATTAAGAGTATTAAGAGCATAACGAAAAACTCTTTCCTCTTCCCATTTTTCTCCAATCAATTTTTCTAATGAAGATACGGCAAGTAAAGAATCTTTCCCCGATAAGCCTTCCGCCGCAACCGAGTTAATCGCTTCTTCCTCTTCGGGAATTATTTTAATTCTGCTTTTGTTACTTGAAACAAACAATAGCAGACGTGGATTTTTCAACCCGAGTTCCTTCTTCACCTTATACAAAGCATAATATAATTCGGCGCGAGACACCGTATCCTTGCGTGACAATTCATTAATGAATTTTCGTTCAATTAATGTCGATTCATTTCCGAGAGATAAAGCGAAATACTTTTTACTCAAAGATGGATTTCTTTTCATGAGATGTTTTATAATTGAACGCTCAAGCTGCTTTATTTTATCTTCCTCGTTTACTCCCGCTTCAACAATTTTTTTTAGATTATCAAAAACATTGCTTTGAAAGCCTTGTAGTTTAGGAGTAAAAATAAAATCCGCATTCTTGATATTTTCTTCATTTATTTTTTTCATCGGCAAACTGACAAGTTGATCGGCTATTTCCCAAGGATAAACAAGCTCATTCTTTTTACGTAGAGGACTTGTAACATTAACAGCGATAACAAAATCATTACCATCGTTTTTAGCAATATTTACAGGAATATTTGCTACAACGCCGCCGTCAACGAGTAACATCGAATCCAATTTTACCGGAGGCATAAGAAAAGTAACCGAAGAGCTTGCACGCAAAGCGGTGCTTAAATTACCGGAGCTTAATACAACCGGATTACCGGTAAGTAAATTTCCCGCAACAGCTCTAAAAGGATAAATTAAATTATCAAAATTCGTGTCCGCCTTTACCGGAGCGCTGCAGACAATTTCAGAGAAAAAATTATATGACTGCAAACCGGAATTTATCGACTGAGGAATAACAGGTTTCATGTTATCCATTCTTAACGAAAGAAAAGCATTGTCCAAAATTCTTTTCTGCTGTAAGAAAAGCTGATTACGTTTGGTTGCTTCCAGATTAAAGAAGGAATTCCATTTTGTATTAATCAATATTCGTTCGATTTGGTCGAGAGAATATCCGCATGAATACATTGCTCCGATTATCGCACCGATACTTGTTCCGTAAATTCTCGAAAAGGGAATGTTGTGCTTTTCCAGAATTTTCAAAATTCCGATTTCGGCAAACCCGCGCGCGCCGCCGCCGCTTAGTGCAAGGGCTATGTCGGTGAACTCTACGGGAACTTCATGTGAAAGTCCGAAAGGAAGTTTTTGGCGTGTAAGATTTAGCGAGAGCGTATCCACTTGTCCGGCGTTGATTATCCGGACAAGCGATAACATAAAAACAAATATCAACGAGATGTTCTTAAACATCTTCACAATTATTTTTTACTTTCTTTTATGAGATCCGGAGCGTCCTTGTTTCTGCTGTTGTTCTGCCGCTTCCATCATCTTCTGCATGAATCCCGCTTTCTTTTTAGGATTTTTTACAGGCTCTAATTTCTGCTCGCCCGTATGATTAATATAATATTGCTGTCCTATCGAGAGCAAGTTAAACATAAAGTAGTAAAGATTCAAACCGGAAGAAAATGCCATAAACATAAGCATAAACAAAATCGGCATTGAATAAACCATTGCTTTTTGCGACGGGTCTTTCATCGTCATCTTCTGCTGGAAAAACATTGTAATTCCCAATAAAATCGCTAATCCGCTGATTTGGTCAATCCCGAAAAACGGAATCTTAAACGGAAGATGATAAAGAATATCCGGAGCGGATAAGTTTGTAATCCAGAGAATAAAAGGCTGTTGGCGAAGCTCTACCGCCATCCGGAAAAAGGCAAAGAGCGCAAACAAAATCGGCATCTGCAGCAAGGTAGGCAAACATCCTCCCGCGGGATTTACACCGTACTTGGAGTAAAGATTCATAGTCTCCTTCTGAACCCGCTGATTGTCTCCCTTGTACTTTTCCTTAATTGCTGCAATTTCAGGCTGCAGCAGCTGCATTCTTTTCATCGATTTGTAACTCTGATGTGTAAATGGCCACAAAAGCAGTTTAATAATAATCGAGAAAATAATAATCACAAATCCGTAATTGGGAATAAACTTGTGTAAAAATGTAAATAACGGCAGAAGGAAGTATTCCGTTATCGGACGAATTACAAACTTTAATCCGAAGAAACTTCCAAAATCCACGAATGCATCCCAATGCTGATTATATTCTTTCAGAATATCGTACTCAAGAGGTCCGCCGTAAATTTCAAAACTATCCGTTTGATTGTTAAGGTTTTTAATCGGAATTTTCAATGCGACGGTGTAATACTCACGCAAACCCCATTTGGTTTTGACCTGCTTCCCTCTTACGTCAGCGCCGCCATCCGACGAAGGATTTTTCTGCCCGACGATAAAAGCAAAATATTTATTTCTGATTCCAACCCAATCAATACGACCGTTAACATTTTTGGTTACAACTTCATCCGGAGATGAAGCGTCAACAACAGTAAGCTCTTCGCCGGCATAAATACTCGCGTTTGAGTATGTCGCTTCCTGATGCGCATCTTCTTCAACAAAGTTTATTCCGTTGCTCCAAACCAAGTCGTAATTAAATCCGCTTATCAAATCGTTTAAATTGTTAAACTTCAAACTCAACTTTGTCCGGTAATTATTTCCGTAAAAAGTATAAATTTTCTGAAGAGATCTTCCGTCGCCCAAATCCAGAGTCATAACCAAATTGATAGAATCTTTATCGGTTAGTTTTACAAAATAATTATTATCGGCAACATCAAATTCCGAATTAGCAGTGTTGATATATTTACCCTCTTTTGTAACAAAGGATAAATTAAGCTCGTTTCCTTTGGAATAGTTAATCAACTGAACATAACGTTTGTACCACGGCGCATCTTTCGGTAATTTGGAATTGTACCAAGTAAAATATTTTTTCAAGAAATATTTATGGACATTCCCGCCGTAAGTAGAAAGTTCAATGCGATAAAGATCCGTATCAATTGTAATAATTTTCTCTTTATCCTTCTTAACGGTAAAGGGTGAGTTCTCGGATTTCTCAGCGGTTTTATTTTTCTTAACAACCGCCGATTTTTTTACCGATTTTGTTTTCGGGATTTCTTTTTCGGCAAGAGATGCAGCGGATTTTGCTTTAACCGAATCCGTATTTTGTACCTGCTCCGTTTTTGCTTTTGCTTTCTGCGGCTGCGGTACCGGTTCGGGTGAATTAAAATATAGCCATGCAACAAGAATAATTCCGATTAATACAAACGCAAGCGTTGATTGTTTATCCATTTATTTTCCAAAATTTATTAAAAATTCATTTCTCCGTGAGTTTTGTTCTGATTTGTTCGAGTAACTCGACTATATCGGGAACAACATCATGGAGAGTTATTTTACGAGAATTTCTTTGGTTAATTCTACTGGGAGAAAAAGACAAGAGTAAAAGATTTTCAACCGGAACTTCATATAGAATGCTTTTATTTAATCTATACGCTTCTCTCATCAATCGTTTTACTCTATTTCTCCAAACTGCATTTCCGGCTTTTTTATAAACTGCAAAAACAACTTTAACCCCGGTTTCATCACTATCTTTCAAAAGATAAAGAACCGCTTTAAAACGGCTCTTCTTTGAATACAACGTCTTTCCATACGAAAATAATTTTTCAAGCTGTTTCCGGCTTTTTATCCTTTCACGCTTAGAAAGACCGAACTCTTTCAATGTACTAAATGTAAATTAATATTCGTCGCTTACCGTAAGTCTTTTACGACCTTTGGCTCTTCTGCGCGAAAGTACTTTTCTTCCGGCTTTGCTTGACATTCTTTCACGGAAACCGTGTTTGTTTTTCCGCTTTCTGTTGCTCGGTTGATATGTTCTTTTCATAATATTCTCCTAATTTCAAAAAAGAATCAAAAATTAATAATTTTTTATCGAAAATACAATTTTTATTATTCTAACTTGTTAATCTCTTTAAGATTAAATAACTTATTTGTTGAGATTTTTAAGTTTGAATATAATTTATCAGAATCGGAGTTTAGATGAAAATACCAATGTATAAAAGAGATCTTCCGGACATCGATTTGGAAATGGAGCAAAAACGTAAGAGAAAAATAATCGGGATTACTTTCGGGGTCCTCGGTTTTATTCTTTTTAATTTAATTATGTATCTGCTCGCATTCGGTTCTTAGTATTATCTCTCTTTACATTTCGGAATAACTCAATAATAAATTTTGCACTAATCGTTTTTATTAAAAAAGAAAGTAAAAAATATTGAAAAAAAGAAAAATATATATAGAAACATACGGTTGTCAAATGAACCTTGCCGACACGGAAGTTGTGTTGAGCATTTTAACCGATGAAGGTTATGAAATAACGAGGAATGAAACCGAAGCGAACGTAATTCTGCTTAACACATGCAGCGTCCGCGACAATGCGGAACAACGAATCCACGGACGGCTCGGCAACTTAAAGCATCTTAAAAAAGATGATAATGAAGTTGTATTCGGTGTAATCGGCTGCATGGCTGAACGAATGCGCGATAAGCTCTTAATTAAGGAGGACTTTGTTGATGTTGTGGTCGGTCCGGACGAATACCGGAAACTTCCGGAGTACCTCGACACTGCGTTTGCCGGTGCAAAAGGAATCGGAGTTAAACTATCGAAAACCGAAACTTACGATGACATTGTTCCCTATCGCGAAGACGGTCTTTCCGCCTGGATTTCCGTCATGCGCGGTTGTGATAAATTCTGCACCTATTGCGTTGTCCCCTTTACTCGCGGGCGCGAGCGAAGCCGAAGCTTGAACTCAATCGTTGCGGAAGTCCGCGACCTTTCCGCAAAAGGATTTAAGGAAATTACTCTTCTCGGGCAAAACGTGAACTCGTACAATGATAACGGGAATGATTTTGCGGACTTGATGATCGCTGCGGCGGAAGTAGATAGAAATATCAGAATTCGCTTTACAACTTCTCACCCTCAAGATTTATCCGACAAACTACTTTTTGCCATTGCCGAAAACAGCAACATTTGCAATTACATCCACCTTCCCGTTCAGTCCGGCTCCGATAGAATTTTGAAGCTGATGAACAGAACTTACACGATTGAACATTATCTCGGATTAATTGAAAAGGCGCGTGAAATTATTCCAGGAGTTTCATTTTCAACCGATATTATCGCGGGATTTCCTACCGAGGAAGAAGAAGATCATAAAATGACATTGGATGTAATCGAAAAAGTCCGCTACGACGGCGCATTTATGTTTAAGTACTCTCCTCGCGAAGGAACAAAAGCATTCCGTTTTGAAGATGACGTTCCTGAGAATGTGAAATCGAGACGACTTACGGAAATTATTAATCTTCAGCAAACAATTTCGAATGAAGTAAACCAGACTTTGATTGGCGCAGAGGAAATCGTTCTCGTAGAAGGAGCAAGCAGAAAATCGGAGAACGATTTGTCGGGAAGAACCGACACAAACAAAATTGTCGTATTTCCGAAAAGCAACGGAATAAAACGGGGCGACTATGTTAAAGTAAAAATAAAAAAGGCAAGTTCCGCAACACTCATTGCCGAGTTTGTCGAGAAAGTCAGCTCGCTTGAAAATGAATTTATTGAAGCGGTAAAATGAAAAAATACTTTTTACATATTTTAATATCTATTTTACTCCTTTCAACTTTGTCGCAAGCCGGAAACTTAACTGATGCGCTCAAATACATCGACAACGGGCATTTGGACAAAGCAAAACAAATTCTCGCCGAGATGATGAAAAAATCCCCTAATTCCTCAGATGCGCTTCTGCTTGATGCGATACTCACAACGGACGCTTCGAAAGCGCTTGAAAAATTCCAATACATTTACAGTAACGACCCGACTTTTAAGTACGCCGATTTGTGTTTGTTCAGAATTTATTCCTACAACTACGCAATCGGCAATTACAAAACGGCGGAGCGTTATCTCGCGCGTTTACGAAATGAATTTCCCGATTCTCCGTACGCCGCCGCCGAAGGTGAACTTCCTAAAATTACGGAAAAGAATGCGAGGGGAAAATCAGCCCGAAAAAGTAAAATTTTCACAATTCAGGTTGGAGCGTTCACTAACTACGCAAACGCAAAGAATCTTGCGAATAAAATTAAGCAGGACGGTTTTGATTCCCGCGTCAACAAAAAAATTGTTAAAGGCGTAATCTTTAATGTTGTTACCGTGGGATATTTTAAAACGAATAACGATGCGGAAAAAACAGCCCGCAAACTGAAAAGCCGGTATTCCATTTCTCCTAAAATTTCTAAGATTCCGGAATAATAATTTCTTGTGATGAAACTGCAAATTATAGGGACGGCATCGGCAAAAGAAGAGTTGAACAGATTCCATTCCTCTTTTATCATCTCATCGCCGGACGGCAATATTCTTTTTGATGCCGGAGACGGAATCTCTCAGGCTCTTCTCAGCGCCGGAGTTAACTTTAACTCAATAGAATCAATAGTTATTTCGCATTTTCATTCCGATCACATTGCCGGACTTCCTTTGTTAATTACTCAGATGAAAATCTCGAGAAGAAAAAAACCTCTCAAAATATTTGTCCCTTCTGCGCTTTTAAAAAACATGAATCAACTGCTGAATCTACAATATATTTTTCCCGAGAAAACAGATTTTCAAATCTCCGTTCTTCCCTTCCATTATGAAAAACATTTTTCTCCCGATAACATTATTGAGATTCTTCCGAGAAAAAACTCGCATGTAACGAATAAATATAAAATTCCATCAGAAAATGGGATTCCGTTTGAATCCGCGGGATTTTTAATCGCAGATAAAAAAACCAAGCTTTACTACACAGGCGATGTTGCAAATTCGGGTGAGCTGAATTTGTTTGAAGATAAAAACCCGACGCACATTCTTACGGAAGCTTTTCACATATCGATTGAAGAAATAATATCTTTTTATTCTCAATCGCCGGTTTCTAAAATTTACGTTTCACATTACGCATCGGAAATAATTCCGGGTTTTAAATTGAAAGTAAATAAAGAAGAGTTACAAGAAAAAATAATTCTTCTTACCGACGGCGAAACGGTAGAATTATAAAAATCTCTCGCAAAGCATTTCATAATTTGTACTATTTCCATACTATTAAAATCATAAAAATTATTAATTGGGAAAATCGCTATGAGGAAATTATTAATTTTATTTTTTGTTCTTTCCGCTTCTTTTGCAAAAGCGCAAACTACGGTTAGCGGAAATCAGTACGGGGTATGGCTGAAATCATCTTCGCCTTATCAAGTTGCGGGAAATATTACCGTTCCTTACGGCGACACGCTTTTTATCGAAGCGGGTGTTACCGTTACATTTACAAGCTATTACAAATTTACAATTAACGGTGTTTTAATTGCCGAAGGTGAAGTTTCCGATTCCGTACTTTTCACGCCGGAAAACCGTACAACAGGCTGGGGCGGTTTACGTTTTGAAAACGGAAGCGGCGTAAGCATTCTTAACTATTGCCGAATTGAATTCGGGAAAACCGCTGCAACGGATTACCCCGATATTCACGGCGGCGGCGCAGCTTTAATAAATACGGATGTTCAATTTTTACACTGCTTGTTTTACGGCAACGACGCGACCGGAGACAGCGACGGCATGGGAGGCGCAATTTATGCTATCAATGCGGGAAGCGCCACGCAAATCCGCAATTCGGTTTTTACCGATAACCATGCATTCGGCGAAGGAGGCGCAATTAAATTTTCCGCCGGAGTTCAACCACTGATTGACAGCTGCTTCTTCTCCGGTAATAACTCCCTTTACGGCGGCGGAGCGATTTCGTTCTATTCCACTTCAAACGCAAAAATCACAAATACCGTTTTTGCCGATAACTACACGGAATATTCCTCGGGCGGGGCGGTTAACACTCTCGGCGTAGGAAATACATTGGCTTTCGGCAACTGTGTGTTTTACAACAACGAAGCGCGCCACGGCGACGGCGGAGCAGTTAATTTGGCTTATGCGGAAGCTGCATTCGTAAATACGATTATTTACACCAACCAAGGAATGTACAGCGACGATCTGAATCTCGATTTCGACGGATACGCCGAAATTTATTATTCCGACGCTTCACTTCCCGACGGAGCGACCGGAAGCAATAACTTTTATTCCGATCCGCAGTTTACCGATGCAGACAATTTGGATTTTACCTTAACGCCTCATTCTCCCTGCATAGATGCCGGAACAAATACTTTTACGATTTGGGGCGACACTCTCGTAAACATAACTAATTACTACGGTTCAGGCGCAGACGTGGGCGCGTACGAATATTTCCCAACGCAGAGCGTTGATGAAGAAAGTCCGAGTAGATTTACTCTTGAGCAGAATTATCCCAATCCCTTTTCCAAAGGAGCCGGCGGAAGCCCGACTACGATTATTAGTTACTCGATTCCCAAAGGAACTAATGTAAAGCTGAATGTTTATAATTTGCTTGGTGAGAAAGTTGCCGTATTAATCAACAAGAGAGAGGCAAAAGGAAAACATTCGGTTGTTTTTAACGCTGAGAATCTCCCGAGCGGAATTTATATTTATGAACTCCGTACAAACGATTTTGTGCAGAGCGGAAAGATGATTTTGTTAAGATAGCGAAAATAAAAAGGTATCAATATGAAACATTTTGACATCGGTTCAATTGTTGTAATAGCCATAACATTTGCTCTTTTTATAATGGCTCTATTTTATAACGGATTTACACATGCTCTTTTGTTGGAAGTCGGAGTTTTTTTGGTTTCCGTAAAACTTATCATAATGGCGTATAAGGCAAGTGTATCTTCAAAAGAGATTCACAATGAACTTAAAGAAATTAAAAACATTCTGAAAAGTTTCAAGAGTAACACATAAAAATCACTGTATCGAAATATTATAAAAACGAAGAATTGAAAAAATGGGTTGTGATAAATACAGCACAGATTTGATGTCGGACTAATTTAAATTATTGCTTGTGTTATTAAACAAAAACCAATTTTATATAAATCATTTCATCAATGAATGATAAAGACTTTAAAGTGAGCAAAAAAGAGAAAGAAGTAACTAAAAACTTTTACCACACTGTCTGAATCAGGATTTACAGGATTATTTAATTTTCTGGATTATTAAATTTGCAAGATTAAAAGATTAACAGGATTTATAATGAAAATGATATTGGATGAGATTACTTATAAAATTAACGGGTGTGCTATGAAGGTGCATAATACACTGGGAAATGGATTTC
>CAYLYR010000048.1:0-11940 GCA_964387835.1 uncultured Melioribacter sp. | reverse complement strand
ATTTAACGAAGAAATTGTTGCACGCGCTATTTTTAATTCCAAGATTCCAATCATCAGCGGAGTCGGACATGAAGTTGATTTTACAATAGCCGATTTTGCCGCCGACTTACGCGCACCGACTCCAACCGCCGCCATGGAACTTGCTACCCCGAACATAGATGATATTTTTGCATATCTTAATGATTTTTTATATACTTCTCAGATTAAAATCAGTGACTACTTAAAAAATAAGCAATCGACTGTTGAACAAATTTTAAGTTCATACGGATTTAGAAGAAATATCGACTCGGTTTATAATCGTCTTCAATATGTTGATAATTTATTTACTGGCGTAAAAAACAGTGTTGATGGAAAAATCCAAAAATGGAATTATAAAATTAACTTGTCAAAAAAGACAATTGAAGCTGCCGATATTAAAAAGAATCTTAAGAAAGGATATTCTATCGTAAGACAAAACGGTAAAATTATTAACAGCGTCGCAAAAATAAAAGAAGATGAAAATCTTAACTTAGAACTTTATGATAACAAAATAGAATTGGAAAAATGGCAACTAAAAAAATAAAATTTGAAGAGGCTCTTTCAAGATTGGAAGAAATTTCATCTCTTCTTGAAGATGAAAACGTTCCGTTGGAAGATGTACTGAAACTATATGAAGAAGGAATTAAGCTGACAAAAATTTGTCAAACAAAATTAAAAGAAGCGGAACTTAAGATTAAAAAATTAGATGAAGAATTGGAAGAAGATTAATTGAAAGGAAAATATGAATAATCAGGAATCATATAAATTTTTGGATAAAATAGATAGCCCGGCTGATATTCGCTCATTAAGCAAAGCAGAGTTGGTTGAACTTGCCGAAGAAATAAGGCGTTTCCTTATCGATACGATAAGCCGCACAGGCGGGCACTTTGCCGGAAGCCTCGGAGTTGTAGAACTTACAATTGCATTGCATAAAGTTTTCGATACTCCGAACGATTTAATTGTTTGGGATACCGGACACCAAGCCTACCCGCACAAAATACTTACCGGTCGGCGTAACAAGATGGAAACAATTCGCCAGTTAAACGGGTTAAGCGGTTTTCTGAAAAGAAAGGAAAGCGAATATGACACTTTCGGCGCCGGACACGCCGCTACTTCCCTTTCCGCCGCTCTCGGAATGGCAACGGCAGCCGATTTAAACAATGAAAACAAAAAAGTAATTGCCGTTATCGGCGACGGGGCAATGACAAACGGAATGGCTTACGAGGCAATGAACAATTCCGGAATGTTAAAGAAGAACTTAATTGTTGTTTTAAATGACAATCAAATGTCCATTTCCCCCAATGTTTGGCAAGTCTCAAACTATTTTACAAATATTACCGCTCATCCCGAATACAACCGTTTCAAAGGAGCAATTTGGGAACTTACCGGAAAGTTAGACCAATTCGGTGATAGGCTTAGAAAAGTAGCCACCAGATTGGAAAGCGGAATAAAATCTATTATTACTCCCGGAATGCTTTTTGAGTCGCTTGGCTTTCGTTATTTCGGTCCCTTTAACGGACACAACCTCCCAAAGTTAATTCAAACTTTCGAGAACATTAAACAATATCCCGGACCGATTTTAGTTCACATAAACACTAAAAAAGGAAAAGGCTACAAGCCCGCGGAGGAACATACAACAGCCTTTCACGGCATTTCACCCTTTGATAAAATCACCGGAAAAACACTTCCGAAAAAACCGGGCGCGCCCTCCTACACTTCCGTTTTCGGAAATACTTTGGTTAAACTAATGGAAGAAGATAAACGCCTCGTGGGAATAACGGCGGCGATGCCCGACGGCACGGGAATGAATATCGTACAGAAAGCTTTTCCCGACAGATATTTTGATGTCGGTATTGCAGAAGAGCACGCGGTTACTTTTGCCGCAGGCTTGGCTACACAGAATATTAAACCTGTTGTTGCGATTTATTCAACTTTTATGCAGCGGGCGATCGACCAAATCTTTCATGACATTGCTTTACAGAAATTAAACGTAATAATAGCGCTTGACCGCGCCGGACTTGTCGGAGCCGACGGACCGACTCACCACGGCGTTTTCGATTTGACATATTTAAGAATGATTCCTCACATCGTAGTTATGGCGCCTAAGGACGAAAATGAATTCCGCCACATGCTTTATACCGCCGATAAATATGAAGAAGGACCTATCGCGATACGTTACCCTCGCGGTTCCGGCGTAGGCGTTCCTTTGGACGACGAGCTTCACACAATCAATATCGGTGAAGCCGAAAAGATTTCGGAAGGAAAAGATGTTGCGCTACTCGCGGTGGGACTAATGGTAAGCTATGCGGATAAAGCCGTGGAAATACTTCGCGGCGAGAACATCTCCGCCGAACTAATTAACATGCGCTTTATCAAACCATTGGATACTAAGATGCTTGATTACATCGCGTCGAAATTCGATAAAATTGTTACGCTTGAAGAAAATTCCGTTGTCGGAGGTTTCGGAAGCGGAGTTATTGAATACTTTGAAGATAACGGCTACAAAAACGAAGTTTTAAGAATCGGTTTGCCGGATGATTTTGTTGAGCACGGAACCCAAAAAGAATTGCACGAACTTTTGGGAATAGACCCGAAAGGAATTAAAGAAAAAGTAGTTTCATTTTTAAATAAAAAAATTAGCACAACTAAAGCGGGATAAATGAAAAAAACTAAAATCGGACTTATCGGTTTAGGCGGAATAGCGCAGCTTGTTTACCTTCCTATAATAAGTAAATTAAAAACAGCTGAGATTTCCGCCGTTGCGGACATCAAAAAAAACCAGCTTAAAAACGTTGCGGATAAATTTAATATTCCGGAACGCTTTACGGATTACCGTGAACTGTTAGCCAAAAGCGATGTTGAAGCGGTTATAATTGCAACTCCTACCGAAACACATAAAGAAATAGCAATTGACGTTTTGAACGCGGGCAAGCATATTCTTATTGAAAAACCCGCCGCACGCAATTACGAAGAAGCCAAAGAGATAAAAGCCGCTGCTGTTGAAAATGATAAGATTGTAATGATTGGAATGAACTTGCGCTTTCGCCCCGATTCGATGCTCCTTAAAAGTTTTCTCGGGAGTAAAGAAATCGGCGATATTTACTACGTTCGAGCCAGCTGGATTAGAAAAAGAAGCACAACCAAAACTTGGGGGAATGAAACTGCCAATCAAGGCGGCGGAGCGTTAATGGACTTAGGTTTATTGCTTCTCGATCTCGGAATTTGGCTGCTCGATTACCCCGATATTACACGCGCTTCCGTAATAAATTTTAATCACCGAACAAAAGTTGTTGAAGATTCTTCCGCCGGATTAATCCATTTCGGTAATGACCTGGCGATGGGATTTGAGGTTAGTTGGTCACTAACAGACCAAAAGGATAAGCTTATGCTCGACTTTTTCGGAACCCGCGGAACGGCGCATCTTTTCCCGTTAAATGCGTACAAACTTCTCGGAGATGAAAAGGTTTACGTTTCCCCTCTCGGAAGTTCACTAAACCCGCGAAATTTTTACAACAAATCTTTTGAAAATGAAATCAAACATTTTGTCGCTTCAATAAGAAACGGTATCGGCGTTGTCTCATCGATTGACGGAGCGCTTCATAGAATGAGGATGATGGATATTCTCTACCAATCCGCCAATGAAAAAAGAGAAGTTGTAGTAGCATGAAAACTTTAGAATATCTTTTCCCAAAATTATAAATGGGACTTACAATGAATATGTTGAGCGGATAATAGTTCCCGTGCATTAAAATAAAAAAATTGTTTGTACGGGAATTTATTTTTAGCCTCGAGAACTAAATTCTTCTTTACAATCGGAGCTGCTCTACGTTTTGTAAATTCCTTCATGATAAATTTGTTTTATTTTATACAATTTAAACAACAGTTAAGAAGAAAGTAACTTATTATATTTCCCTTTAATTTGATTATTTCGGACAGAGTCGGGTTAAACAATTTTTCTCAATCATCTTTGGCTCTTATTTTGTCTTTATTTATTTTGGATAGTTAAAATAAGACATATAAACTTTTTATTCCTTCTACCGATGATATTTTTTAAGATTGTTATTTTTTATTTTTAACCCCGACTTGTTTCGGGAAAGATGATTTTCAAAACTCCGGATAATTATTTAGAGGTGGAAATCAATCTCGCAATAAAAAGCAGATTCCCGCTGAAATCATCCGGATTATTAATTCCGTTAACGGGAAATGAAACTTTATTAAGATATAAAAAATAGGATTTTGGTAAAAACTCTATGGAACAAAATAATTTGCAGGAATGTGAAAAATCCAAATTTAAAGCAATTGCCGCTGCTGCCAATGATGCAATAATTTTAATGGGGCAAAAGGAAGAAGTTACTTTTTGGAACGGAGCGGCTGAAAAAATTTTCGGTTACAGCTCGGAGGAAATGTTAGGAAAAAATTTACACGAAACGCTCACTCCTGAAAAATACCGTGAACTCCAAAATAAAAATTTTGATCAATTCATACGTACCGGTACGGGTAATGCTATCGGGAAAACCGTTGAAGTAGAAGCAATAAGAAAAAACGGGGAGATATTCCCCGTTGAACTTTCTCTATCTGCGCTTAAAATTAACGGCAAATGGAATGCATTAGGAATAGTACGTGATATAAGCCAAAGAAAATCAGATGAGGAAAAACTACTTCGACAAAAAGAAAAATTCGATTATTTACTTAAAAACTTAAACGATTTAGTTTTTGAAACTGACTCTAAAGGTAAAATAATTTTTGCAAATAAAATTGCGGAAAAATTTTTTGATAAACCATTGAAAGAAGTTTATGGAAGTAAAATATACCAATATTTTGATAAGAATGGCTTACTGATAATTTTAAACAAATACAAAGAGTTCAAAAATCATACCGGAGAACCGATTTTTATTAGTCACGAATTAACCTTAAAAAACGGAAAAATAGTTCAAATAAATCTGACAATTGTATTCGATAAGAATGGAATTTTAAACACATTAGGAGTTGCGCGGGACATTACTCAACAAAAACAAACGGAGAGGGAATTAAATAAATACAAGAACAATCTTGAAAAACTTTTGGAGTCAAGAACTTCCGAGCTAATTAAATATCAAGAACAGTTGGAAGAAATGGTAGAAAAGAGAACGCTCCAGCTAAAAGAATCTGAAGAAAAATATAGAAATTTGCTGGATAACTCCGACGATCCGATTATTCAGATAAACGAGAATAGTAAATTTACTTACGCCAATAAGAAAGTAGAGGAACTCACAAGCACACCTTCCGAATCTTTTTTCGGGAAATCTTGTTTTGAACTCGGTTTTTCTAAAGAAGTTTCGGAAAAAATGAATATGGCCATAAAACATGCAATTGAAGAAAAAGAAAAAATCAGGATTGAATTACAAACGCCAAATGATAAATGGATTGATTTTTGTTTTGTGCCGGAGTTAGATAGGCAAGGGAAAGTAACATCTGTTTTAGCAACAGGACGTGACATTACGGATAGAAGAAATAGAGAAAAAGAGTTGCAGGCAAGATCGCATGAGTTAGAACTCTTTAACAAAACAATGATTAACCGTGAGATGAGAATTATTGAACTTAAAAAGGAAATTAATTCCCTTTCTGAAAAGTTAGGTATGAAAAAACCTTACGAAGAAATTTGGAATAAAAAGGATTAACAATGTTTGGAAAAACAAAAGAGTTTACTTCCGATTATAAATCTGTTTTTAAGGATAAAGCCGAATACAGAGTTATTCTCGCTGAATTATTAATTTCGCTTATTATTTACTTACTTATTTTGTTAGGTTTGAACTATCTATTGCAAAACGAGAAAAAATCAATAGAACAAGAAACCGAAAAAAACTTAAAACACTCTGTAAGTACACTAACGGATTTAATTGATTATAAACTTATGCCGACCAAACTTCGTGAAGCTATTTGGATAAAAGAAAACGATATTTTTCGTTTAAACACAATTAAATTAATAAATAGAGAGAAAAAAAAGGAAAAACTATTCCCCTCCACTGAATTTTCACGAGTAGATAAAGTTGTAAAAAAAATGATCTCCTACTATAATTATTTGGAATTTTATATAATTTCCAAAGAGGGTAGAATTATTTATGCAGCAAATAAATCCGTAGTAGGTAAAACAAGTTCTCTTACAAAAAGATTCCCATCGTTATTAAAAATGGCATTTAACGGCGAATCTCGGTTCACGCCGATTATTACGGAAGATAAAGAGTTTAATAAAGAAATGGGGATTCCGATTAAACCTTATCCTACATTATTCTTATTTGTCCCTATTGACGATGAAAACGAAAATAATGAAGGGGTGGTGGCAATTCGAATTACTCCCGTTAACGATATAAATTTTTTTACGCAGGCAGCATATTTCGGGAAAACCGGAGAAGTTTATATGGTCTCGGATAAAGGACTTTTATTAACACAAGTTAGAAACGAAGAAGCTTTAAGAAAAACCGGATTACTTGCGAAAGACCAATTCAGTAGTTGTAACTTGTATATTAAAGACCCCAACGTTAACTTGCTTAAATGCAATAAAAAGCAAACAAAGAAACAAAAAAAGTTGGAACTCACTGTTGCTGCCGCCAATATTCAAAAACATAAAAGCGGATTTAGTGTAAAGTATCGCAATTATTTTGGTGAAAACGTAATCGGCGCTTGGCAATGGGATGAAAAATTAAAAGCCGGTTTTTGTGCCGAAGTTTCAAGAAGTGAAGTTCTCTCTTCTTTCTATAGTTTCAGAAAACTGATTTATTTGTTATATGCTCTTATTGTACTTATTTCTTTTTTTTTCGTTTGGTTTTTATTACACCGGAGAAGAATTGAAAAAGACAAAGTTGTTAAACAACAAACTTTTTTTAGTGAAGTCCTAAACAGAGCATCAAGCGGAATTATTACTTTGGACGAAAAGGGTAAAATATTAACTTTTAACTTGGAAGCGAAAAAAATATTCAACTATGAATTCGACGAAGTTTTCGGTGAAGAATTTAAAATATTGTTCACAAAAGAATGCCGCGAGAAATTTGACAGTTTCGATTTTCAAGAAGCAATTCAAAATTACTCCAAAGAGAAAAAATTGGTTATAGGAGTAAGAAAAGAAGGGCAAAATTTCCCGCTAAAATTAATTATAACAAAACATACTTTGGATACCAAAAATATTTACATTGCAATACTTGAGGATATAACCGAAATTACCGAAGCTAAAGCGGCATTAGAAAAAAGCGTAAGATTATATCAAAAAACATATTCAAGTGCGCCTATTGGTATTGCAAATATTAATGGCGAGGGAAAGTTTGTTTCGACAAACGAATATCTGAAACAGTTACTGGGTTTGAACAACGAAGAGATTTTAAGGGCTACTATATTCGACGTATTCGAACCTGAAAAATCAAAATTTATCGAAGATCTATTTTATCCGTTATTTCGAGGTGAAAAAGAAAAAGTTGAAGCAAAAATAAAAGGAATAATAAGAAACGGAGAAGAAAAACTCTTTTCCGTTAATTGTTCCAAAGTTTATGAGGAACCGGAAAATGTCGATGAATTTATACTGATTTTGGACGATATTACCGAAAAGCAAAAAATTGAAGATAAATTGCGGGAAAAAGCAAAAGAACTTGAAGAAAAAAACAATTCGCTCGAAAAGGCACGCATTGCCGCATTGAGCATAATGCAGGATGCTAATATACAAAAAGAAAAAGCTGAACAGGCTTTTGCCGAACTTGAAAGGTCGAGTTTTGAACTAAAAAAAATCACCAGCGCAATCGAACAAGCCGAAGTTTCTGTATTTATTACAAATAGAAACGCAAAAATTGAATATGTTAATCCTTTCTTTACAAAACTGACCGGATACAGCATGGATGAAGTTATCGGGAAAACTCCAAGTGTTGTAAAATCGGGAAAACACGGTAAAAAGTTTTATGAAAATTTATGGGATACAATCCTTAATAATAGAGTGTGGAAAGGTGAGATTTTAAATAAGAAGAAAAACGGAGAGCTTTACTGGGAATATGTAACAATAACCCCGCTTGAAAACGGAGAAGGGGAAATTACAAATTTTATAGCTGTTAAAGAAGATATTACGGAAAAGAAGAAACAAGACTTGGAATTGAAGAGAGCCAAACTTGCAGCGGAAGCAGCCACCGAAGCAAAAAGCCGTTTTCTCGCTTCAATGTCCCATGAAATAAGAACACCTATGAATGCCATAATAGGTTTAACGCACTTAGCTCTTGAATCGAATCCTACTGAAAAATTAAAAAATTATCTGGGGAAAATTGCATCATCTTCCAAGTTGCTGTTAAAAATTATTAACGACATTCTTGACTTCTCAAAAATAGAAGCCGGCGAGCTTTCAATCGAAACAACGGAATTTAATTTAGATGAGGTTTTACGTTCATCTTTAACGGTAGTTGCTCCCAAAGCTGACGAAAAAGGTTTGGAGGTAATATTAGATATTCCGCAAGATATACCGACGGATTTAATCGGCGACCCGTTAAGATTGGGACAAATATTAACGAATTTTACAAATAATGCAGTAAAGTTTACCGAGGAAGGTGAAATTGTAATTTCGGTAAAAAACGTTCGCGAAACCGATACCGAAGTTGAGCTACTCTTTGCCGTGGAAGATACCGGAATAGGAATTAAAGAAGAAAATAAAGCAAAACTTTTTGCTCCTTTTCAACAGGAAGATATTTCAACAACAAGAAAATACGGTGGTACGGGACTTGGCTTGGTGATAAGCAAGAGAATGGCGGAACTTATGGGCGGTAAAACATGGTTTGAAAGCGCTGAGAATGTAGGTTCTGTATTTTACGTCCAAATTCCTTTCGGGAAACAGTCCCTTTTTAGCAGACCTAAAGTTTATATATTAAACCCGATGGAAAAGAAAACTATTTTGATTTGTGAAAAAAATGATAAAGTCAGTTATTTTATCGGGAAGATAGCACGTTCATTCGGATTAAAAGTTTTATCGAGCGAAAATTGTGCCGGTGCGTTTGAAAAACAAAGTGAGAAATACTTTAATAATTTTAATGCTGCTATTATAGATTATGAAATCTTGGAAAATGAAAGCTCGGAAAGTATTTCTCTTATTAGACAAAAATCCAATGATAATTTAATTGTCATTTGTTCATTGTCCGACCTATCCAAAATAGAAAATCTTCGAGGAAAATTTTTAGATTTTAAAACAATAGTAAAACCCGTATTACCTTCCGAAATATATAATGCCCTTATGTCATTATGGGGAGAAGGAATAAAAGTAAAATATAAAAGTCTTAGGAAGAAAGATAAAGAAACCGAAACGGCGGGTTTGAACGGAATTAAAATCTTGCTTGCCGAAGATAACGAAATAAACCAGGAAGTGGCTCGAGAACTTTTATCCTCTTACGGTGTGGAAGTGGAAATTGCAAATAACGGAGCGGAAGCTGTAGAGATGGTGGCAAAATCCGGTAACCCCTCCAAATATGCACTTGTTCTAATGGATATTCAGATGCCTTATATGGACGGTTTTACCGCTACACGCGAGATAAAAAAAATAAAAGAGTACAAAGATTTACCTGTAATTGCGATGACTGCCGATGCAATGCAGGGAGTTAAAGAACAATGTTTTGCAGCTGGAATGGTGGATTATCTAACTAAGCCTATTGAGCAGGATAAGTTGTTTGCCGCATTAGTTAAATGGACGAAAATTTCGGGGGAACACCTCAACAATCAAACTACAGATAAAATAGGAAAAGAACCGAATGTTCTTATTTCGAGAGAGAAAAATTCAAATGACCTGATTGATTTTTCCGAAGCATTAAGATTTGTTGGAAATAACGAAAAACTGTTGAATAATCTATTGGAAAAGTTTATTGAAAACTATTCTGATTTCGAGATTAAGATTAATGATTTGTGGTATTCCGAAGAGAAAGAGGAAGTGTTGAGATTGGTTCATACGCTTAAAGGAAATTCAGGGACTTTGGGAATGAAAAAATTATTTAATACCGCCGCCGAAGTTCATTCCAAATTATTAAGAAAAGAAGACATAGAATTAGAACAAACGTTTTCCCCTCTTTTCGTCGAGCTTAAGAAGGTACTTGAATTACTAAAAGAAAAAGAATCGGTAAAGGAGAAAGGAATAGAAGAGAACGTTTTAAAAGATTTTTCCGAAGTAAAAGAAAAACTTGAGAAATTAATCGAATTGCTTGATACCTACGATTCCGAAGCTGTAGCTCTTGCCGAAGAAATCGGTATAATTAAAAGCTTTGAAGAAGAAAGCAAAAAATTGTTTCGATTAGTAAAAAGTTATAAATTTGATGAAGCAATGGAAATAATTAATAAAATATTTGAAAGTAAATAATTTAACTGAGAAGAGAAATGAAAGAGATAAGCGGAAGAATATTAATCGTTGACGATACGCCGGAGAACATTGATGTACTTAACAATCTTCTTAAAAACCATAAACGAATAATCGCGCTGAGCGGCAACGATGCTCTTAAAATTTTAGATAGAGGAACAAAACCCGATTTAATTTTGCTTGATATAATAATGCCCGGTCTTGACGGTTTTGAAACATGCAGAAGGATAAAGGAAAATCCTGAAACCGCCGATATTCCTATTATTTTTATGACATCTCTTGACGATACCGTAAACAAAGTAAAAGGATTTGAATTTGGGGCGGTTGATTACGTTACCAAACCGTTTGAACCTCTCGAATTACTTAAACGCGTTGAAACACATCTTAAAATAAGAGGGCTGCAAAGCAAGTTGGAAAATCAGAACCAAATATTGGAACAAAAGGTGAAAGAACGCACTCGAGAGCTGCAGGAAATGAATATAGAACTGAAAAAGGCAAAGGAAAAAGCGGAAGCCTCGGATAAACTTAAAGGTGAGTTTCTTGCTCAAATTTCCCATGAAATCCGAACCCCGTTAAATGCAATAGTAAGCATGGCAAGTTTACTTGTTGAAGAATATGCCGATGATGGAGATGAAGATTTATATGACATTGTTAACGGAATACAAAGGGGAATTAACAGAATCACCCGAACCGTTGATTTGATACTTAATTATTCCGATATTATTAACGGAACATATACTTTTTCCCCTTCAAAGGTAAACATAAACGATGTAATTATTGAAAACGTCTCTCTTTTAAAAGGACTCGCAAAGAATAAAAATCTTGAATTGATAATTAATAAGCAGTCCGAATTAATTGTTGAAAATATCGACCCTTATTCCGTATTACTGATAACCAAAAATATTATTGAAAATGCAATAATTTTTACCGACAAAGGTAAAGTGGAGCTTGTACTGAAAGAAGAAAACGGAAAGAAAATTTTCGAATGCATCGACACCGGAAGAGGTATTTCGGAAAAATATTTGCCCGAAATTTTTGAACCTTTTACTCAGGAGGAGCAAGGTTACACACGCTCGGTTGACGGAAACGGGCTTGGACTTCCTTTGGCAAAAAAACATTGCGAAATAAATAACATTGAATTGGAAATTGAAACGGAGAAAGGAAAAGGCTCCACGTTCAGATTAATCTTTCCGTAAATTATTCGAGGAATCTAACCAATGGATAAATCCATTGGTTAGCGGGGAAAAATTTACCGCAACTTCCGGTTCCACCCAACTGCGAAGGCAATAAATGATAAATAGCTCCGTGGAATTCCCGACCTAAGCTAACAAGTATTTAACTCCGGAAACAATAAGAAGTTGTGCAAGGTAGTACGTAGTAAGAATAACTGTTTCGGAATGTTTTATACTTTTATAAAACTTATTTATTGCGAGAACTCCATCCGAAATAACGAATAAAATTCCGCCTAAGCCGATTAACAAGCCCCCTCCGCCGTTAAACCCCAAAGAAAAGAAAACCATTAAAGAAATTACAATCATATAAAGAGCTACGGGACGAGCATATTTCCCAAGCGTTTTTCTAATTATTAC